>NZ_JAJBZT010000009.1 GCF_020564625.1 Leeia speluncae | reverse complement strand
CCATGCTTGATATTTGCCCTAAATGGCGATTTCTTCGCCAAATTCTGGCCTGATGTTCTTCTACACTCCTCAATATTCTCTTCTAAGAACGTTACATCTTTCTTTGGTTGAGTAATCTACTGACGCATTGACTGTTTACGTAAATTAAGAACTCTTATTCTTGTCATTAGTACCACTTTTTTCCAAGCCTCTTGCGGATAGTGTCCGAGGTATTGGCATTGTTTGGATATTAATTCCGGTCTGACTTTAACCTAATGCTTATCTTTTTGTGAATGTGCATAATTAGCGGGTTTTGCTTGTTTGTATTGTTAGGTGGCGCAATATTTTGCACTATGATAGACTTTGTTCTGCATTGTAATTTTAAATTCCGCCATGCGAAATAAAGGTAGAGGCTAATGATCCCTTCAGATATCTCAGCAGTCATTTCATCAAATGCAATCAGAGAAGTTGAGTGTATTTTCCCTGATATAAATGGCATTCCAAGGGGCAAGGCCTTACCTGCGCATAGTTTCGTTGCTGGGCAACAATTACGATGTGCTCGAGCAATTCCTATTCAGTGCATAACTGGCGAATATCCAGATTATGAATACTACGGTGAACATGATCCAGATGTCACACTAATTCCTGATTACAACACGTTTAGACTAGTGCCATGGGCGTCGAAGGGACGTGCATTGGTGATTATGGATTGTGAAGATAAGCCCGGTGAGTTAACACCATTGGCTCCACGCACAGTACTTAAGAAGGTGTTAAATAAATACGAACAGCTTGGGCTTACTCCTGTTGTTGCTCCAGAGTTAGAGTTTTATGTGCTAGCACCTAATCCGGATCCCTCTCAGCCATTGCAGACACCAATTGATCGGTTGGGGCGTAGAGAGATTGGTGAGTCATCCTTTAGCTTTACAGCACTGAATTCTTTCTCTGCATTCTGGGACGAACTCTTATCAACTATCGAAATGTTAGGTATCAATGGAGATACCTTTGTGCATGAGATGGGGCCAGGACAATTTGAAATTAATCTTAAGCATGGTAATGCACTAGAACTGGCTGATCAAACCTTTTTGTTTAAGTACGCAATGCGTGAAGTTGGTGCAAAACATGGCCTATTAGTCGTGTGTATGGCAAAGCCAATGTCTGGTGTGGCCGGTAGCTCTATGCATATTCATCAAAGTTTGATTAAGCAAAATGGTGAGAATGTCTTTTCACTTGCTAATGGTGAGCCTAGTCCGATCTTTCATTATTTTATTGCAGGTCAACAAACCTATTTACCACATTTAATGCCTTATCTCGCACCGAATGTGAACTCTTATCGCCGATTTGTGAAGGGGTCTGCTGCTCCTATTAACTTGTCTTGGGGAATAGATAATCGCTCGGTTGGTTTACGTGTGCCGCATGCGCCTCCGCAAGCTAGACGAGTTGAAAATAGACTGCCTGGTTGTGATGCGAATCCATATTTATCCTTAGCAGCTAGTTTAGCTAGTGGGTTATTAGGCATAGAGGAGCAATTAAAGCCTAGCGATCCGGTGACAGGTAATGTTTACGGAGAATCCGTTAGTTTGCCATCTACATTAGATCAAGCGTTGCAGATCATGCGTTCTAGTAATACTTCAACAAAATGTTTTGGTGAAGAATTTACGCGGGCATATATTGCGTCTAAAGAAGTCGAGTTAACTAACTATTACCAAGAGATTTCAAGTTGGGAGCGTCGTTACCTCGCTGGTCAGGTGTAAGCGCATCTTAAATTTAGCAACAATTTGGCAATGACATTGTAATCTTTCGTGTAAACCTGTTAGGATAACTGACCTAACCGACTGACGAGGTCATGAGTGTGACCTCGTCAACTTGATGCACTTGGATTAACTATTATGAACATTGTCATTATCCCCGGGTACTTAAATTCAGATGAGTCTCATTGGCAGAGTGCTTGGGAAAGTGAACTTCATGCAGTGAGGGTGTTGCAAGAAAGTTGGGCATACCCTGAAAAGTCTGCTTGGGTTGCTGGGTTGGATCATGCGCTAAATTCGCTTGAAGGACCGACTGTGTTAGTTGCCCATAGCCTAGGTTGCCCAACGGTTGCTTATTGGGCCCAAGAAGCAGCAAAAGGAAACTTGTCTAAGGTGGTAGGTGCTTTGTTAGTGGCCCCTCCAGATACGCTCAAAGAAGGATTTCCAGCCGACATTAAGGGGTACTCAAATATCCCGAATAAGCCACTTCCATTTCGTTCTATCGTCGTTGCAAGCACAGATGATCCCTATTGCGAGTTTTCTAGGGCAATTAAATTTGCGCATGATTGGCAGGCAGATTTTCATTCTGTTGGATCTTGCGGCCATATTAACTCGGGTAGCCAACTTGGCAATTGGCCACAAGGGCAGGCTTGGTTAAGGCAGCTAATGAGCTAATTGCAATCAACCTGATCGTTTATTCAGCTACAGTTCCATCTGTGTAATACCACTGGCCATTCACTTTTTGGAAATTGCTAACTTCATGAAGTTTGTAGGCTTTTCCATTTACTTTATATGTTGCTACAAACTCGACAATCCCTGCATCAGTCGTCGCACTTGAACGGATTATTTTCAAGTTTATCCATTTGAGCGTCTCTTCTTGCTGCTCAAGTAATGGCGGTGTTGGTCGATTATTTTCTGCCCAAGTATTTAGTAAGTATGCTTCTTCCTGAAGTGCATATGCTGTGTAACGTGACCGCATTAGTGCTTCTGGTGTGGGGGGATTAGCTTCTTCTCTAATAAATGGTAAACAGCATTTTGCTGAGAGTAATTTACTGCCACACTGACAGAGACTGTCTTTTTTTTTCATTTTGTACTCCTGAATTCGATATCAATTATAACAAGAGTCTGCTGATACACATTCAGGAATGATTCAGCAACTGCGTTGCATACTACATTCACTGATTAAACAGGAGTACATCATGAAACGCATTCTTTTAGGTCTTTCTATTCTTCTTGCGGCTGGCTCAGTTGGTGCTCGTGAAATTTCTAATAGCACTTGGATTGGTGGCGCCATCGGTGCGGGCGTAGGCGCTGTGATTGGACATGATATTGGTGATCGAGACGGTGCTATTTTAGGTGCTGCGATTGGCGGTGCTGCAGGTGCTGCAATTGGATCAAATTCAGGGCGCAAAACTTATCGTGAACCGGAGCGCCGAATTGTGTATGTTGAGCCGGCGCGTCGTGAACCAAGATACTATGTTGAAGAACGTTATATTGTTGTGCCAAAACATGATCATGGGCGTCATCGTGGTTGGTATAAAAACGATTACAGATATCGTCAATATCGTGACTAATTAACCTGTAATGAATTTGTAAAGCATTGAAAATTAAAGATATTCTTATTGATTGCTAACGTGCTTCCTTGCAATATGTAAGTTCAAAAATTGTGTGGAGTGTGATGATGAATCGATTATTACGATCTTTAGTATTAATTGGAGGCTTTGCAATAGGCGGTGCAACTATGGCTGGTGAAATGCCCGCCTCTCAGCCAATGCCAGAAGGGGGGCATGGTGAACACCATATGCCACCGCCGGAAGCTTTTGCGGCCTGCGAAAACAAAGCCAAATCTACCGCATGTGTTGTTCAAACACCGAGGGGAGAGATGAAAGGGCGTTGCGGAGGTCCGGAAGGCAAAAAGTTGGCGTGCATGCCAGATATGCCTCCTAAAGGTGGAAAGGGAGAACAACCTCCTCCACCTCCTAAGCCTGAGTAATAAAAAAGGTCTGCTATTTTTGCAGACCTTTTTTCATGTAAAGAAGCTTTACTGTATTACAGGCTGGCACCAGGTTTTGTGGTTTTTCCATCGTTTTGATGGGCTGCGGTGTCTTCTGCAACGTGGCGTCTGACGAAATTGAAAATGTAAATACCCATAATCAGCACAAAACCAATAGTAAATAAGCTGAGTAAGCCAATGTCAGTCGTGAATAATTCTTTGAATAGTTCTTGCATGATTTTCTCCCGCAACTATTTGATTGATAAGCCAATTTTTGTATACCTATATATCAATCCTTTTATGGTTTTGATACTTTGATTTTTGTCAATAGTTGCTGCCGAGTCAGACGTACTCTTTGAATTTTGATCAAAAAATACAGATTCGCCGCTGGTTTTGTGGTGAACGTACGCAATACCAGAAACTCTGCTTGCATCGGTCCTACTAGTCAGAGGACAATCTAGGGGTTTATCCATTTCAGGTTTTTATCGTATGACTCAGCCCAAGCGAATGCAGTTTTTTGGCAACCTTCCCATTGAGGCAATCTTATTGTATTGCCGCCCGGGGTTTGAAGCTGAGTGTGCAACAGAAGCAGTAACCGCTCTAGGAGCGGATGAAGATATTACGGTTGTATATGAAGAGTTATCTGGCTATGCGCGTGTATTGATTCCTGGTCACTTGCGCGAGGCTGCGCGTAGTATTCGATTTTCGAGTTTAATTTTCACTCGTCAACTTGTTTTTGAATTTATGTCTTTGACGGATTTACCTGAGAAGGATCGCCTAACTCCAGTTTTGGACGCTTTGCGTCAATTCAATTCGTTTACTGAGCTGTGGCTTGAAACACCCGATACAAATGATGCGAAAGCATTATCTGGGTTTTGTAAACGCTTTGGCGCACGTCTTTATGATGCGATGTTTGAGGAAGGCTTAATTCAAGAAGATCGTGATGGACAACGACTTGTACTGTTTTGGCCAGACATGAAAACAGTTCACTTTGGTGTGGCCCAACAAGGAAACCGAAGTGAATGGGAGCTAGGTATTCCTCGATTAAGAATGCCTTTTGGTGCACCAAGTCGCTCTACTTTAAAGCTAGCTGAAGCAATTCATATTTTCATGTCTGATGCTGATGCTAATCAGCGTTTCAGAGAGGGGATGCGGGCGGTTGATATCGGGGCCGCGCCTGGCGGATGGACTTTTCAGTTAGTTAGCCGTGGTTTGAAGGTGTTTGCAATTGATAATGGCCCTATGAAAGGGTCTATGCAAGGCCACCCGCAAGTGAAGCATTTAAGACAAGACGGTTTTAAATTTAGACCTGATAAACCGGTAGATTGGTTGGTCTGCGATATGGTTGAACAACCTGTTCGTGTGGCAAATCTAATTGTTGATTGGCTTGAAATGGGTTTGGCGAGAGAGTCTATCTTTAACTTGAAGTTGCCGATGAAAAAGCGTTTGGAAGAGATTGAACGTTGTTTTGGCATTATTCAAGGACGATTAGAAGAGGCTGGTATTCAGTACACCCTTCAAGCGAAGCAGTTGTATCACGACAGAGAGGAAATTACGGTGTATGTTCGTAAGCTTCCTAGTGAGCGAGAACATCAAGTAAAACGATCTGGAAGCAAAGGGAAGCCTGTGAAAAGCGGGGCGAAGCCTGCTAGGCGCCCCTCTAAGTAAACGATAGTAGAAATTAGGCTTTTTTCTTCAGCATGCACATGAAGAAACCATCAAACTGTTCGTTTGGTAAAATTCTGATTGCATGCTGAAGTGCTGCTGGTAGTGCTTTTCCTTTCCAACTAGTTAATCCATTCTGAATGACTTCTTTTGGAAAGCTTTCTGGCAGCTGAATGGGCAGTACTTCCACCTCTTCAGCAAAGTCTTTTATTAGGTGTGCGACAGAGACTTCATTTTCCTCTGGGGAAAACGCGCACGTGCAGTAAAGTAGTATCCCATCTTTCTTTAATGCGTAAAATGCAGACAATAGCAATCTGCGTTGTTTGTGTGACGTTTCTTTCACTTTTGCTGGTGACCAGTGGCTCATTGAGTCTGCCTCGTTCAGGTCAAAGCGAGCCTCCGAAGAGCAGGGGGCGTCTAATAATATCCTATCAAACATTTCAGGACATTTTTTTCCGACACTTCGCCCATCGGTCATGTAGGTTTTGGCAATGGTAACCCCTTGCTGATCTAGGTTCGCTTTGAGCCGAAAGAAACGATCTCTAACTGGTTCTACCGCAGATAATCGCCCCGTATTATTCATTAGTGCAGCGATTAGGGTTGTTTTTCCTCCTGGTGCCGCAGCTAAATCTAGTACAGTTTCTTCTGCTTCCGGTGCTAATGCAATGGGGGCTAATTGGCTTGATAGATTCTGAATATAAATTTCACCTGCATGAAACTCATTGGTTTCGGTTAATGCTCTCTTTTGATGTGCCGGGATAATCAATGCTGCTTTGTACCAATCAACCTCGGTAATGTCGAAGCCTTTATTGAGTAGAGATGTTTTTACGGCTTGGACATCGGCTTTTATCGTGTTGATTCGAAAGGCGATGTTTTTTTCTAGAGTGAAACTTTCTAATACGTTGCCCAATCTGTCAGAGGGAATAATCTCTGCAATTTTTTCGGCGAAGGCGGTTGGTAAGCTGTGGATTGACATAGAGATACCAGTTAGAAGACACAAAGCTTTGCAATCTTCTAGTTTACCAATTAATTGCGTATTGACATAATGTCATTGTCTTTTTGTTATTTAACCAGCGGGAGGTTCAATGTTTAAAGAGTTTAAAGAGTTTGCAATGAAAGGCAATGTGGTTGACCTAGCTGTTGGTGTCATCATTGGCGCAGCATTTGGTACGATTGTAAAATCGTTGGTGGATGACGTGATTATGCCGCCAATTGGTCTGTTGTTAGGTAATGTCGATTTTTCAAACTTATTCTTTGTTCTAAAAGAAGGTGTGAAGTCTGTTGGCCCTTATACAACGTTAAAAGAAGCGACAGAAGCCGGAGCTGTCGTTTTGAAATATGGCGTCTTTGTGAATGCTGTGGTTAACTTCTTGATCGTGGCCTTTTCTGTGTTCATGGTCATTAAGCAATTGAACCGATTTAAAAAGGCGGAAGTGGCAGAGCCTGCGGCCCCTGCTGGACCTTCTGAAGAAGTGTTGTTGCTTCGTGAAATTAGAGACTCACTAAAAAAATAGTCGACGGCTGTTGTTTAATTACCTCAGGCTCATTGGTGTTTGAAGGTTGAGGTAATTAAACATTTGATTTTAAATAAAAAGTAAAGTATTATTTGAGGATGCTTTGATTGCAAAGCAAATGTTACTAGATTTGTTTAAACGAAAGTATCTAGTAACAAGCATCGAACCCTGACTATTTTCCGTCACATCTCTTGTGGCGTGTCTATTAAGTGTTGACCTTGTGTCACACCATCTAGTTAGCGTCGATGTCGTGCGCTAGCAGATTTACCTGCCGAAATGTTCGTAAAGCGAGTGTTCTGACACTTATTGTCAGCATTGCTTGTATTTTGTCCATTTTCATCTTCGAAAATGAAGATGCCCTGCTTGCGTTTTTTCACTTCAAGCTTAGGAATACATATCAAATGACGGATCAATTGGATACCGCCGGTTCTACCGTTTTATTCTCTGATTTTAATCTACACGCACGTCTTTTGCGTGCTTTGTCTGAAGCTGGCTATGAAGAGCCAACTCCAATTCAAGCAGCTGCACTACCAGTGTTAATTAATGGTGCAGATGTAATGGCATCTGCTTCTACTGGTACAGGTAAGACTGCTGCTTTCTTACTGCCAATTTTACAGAAAATCAATGAAGAGCCTCGCAAACAAGGTTACTTCGGTCCACGTGCTTTGGTTTTGGTGCCAACGCGTGAACTAGCTGCGCAAGTTGCTGATGCAGCTACTCAATATGGCAAGTTTATTCCACGTTTCAATGTTGTAACGATTGTTGGTGGTATGCCATACCCAGTGCAGAACCGTCTGCTTTCTCGTCCAGTTGAAGTGTTGATTGCAACACCAGGACGGTTGTTAGATCACCTTTCACGTGGTCGTCTAGATTTGTCTGGCATGGAATTCTTTGTGCTTGATGAAGCTGACCGTATGCTAGATATGGGCTTTATTGATGATGTTGAGGCGATTGCTGCTGCGACGCCTGCTGATCGTCAAACGGCTCTGTTCTCTGCAACCTTGGACGGTGCTGTAGGTACCTTAGCTGGTAAATTACTGAATAAACCAGAGCGTATTCAAATTGCTCCTGCGCAAGCCAAGCAAGGCAAAATTGATCAGCGCTTGCACTACGCTGATGATTTAAGCCATAAAGGTAAATTGTTGGCTCACTTGCTAGATGATGCATCTATGCAGCAAGCGATTATCTTTACGGCAACTAAACTAGACGCAGATGATTTGGCTGATCACTTGATCGAGCAAGGTATGTCGGCTGCTGCATTGCACGGTGATATGCCTCAGCGTGAACGTAACCGTACGTTGGCTCGTTTGAAAAATGGTCATGTACGTGTGTTGGTGGCGACTGACGTTGCTGCTCGTGGTATTGACGTGGATGGTATTACCCACGTCATTAACTATGACCTACCAAAAAATGCAGAAGACTATGTTCACCGTATTGGCCGTACTGGTCGTGCTGGCCGCAGTGGTACCGCTGTCTCTTTGGTATCTCCACGTGAACGTGGTTTGCTAAGCCGCATTGAGCGTTTCATTGGTAACCGTATTGCAGCTGCTATTGTTCCTGGTCTAGAGCCAACAGTGAAACCACAGCGTTCTGCTGGCCCACGTGGCAATGGCTCTCGTGGTAACGGCCCACGTGGTAATGGTCCTCGTGGTGGAAATGGTGGCCGTCATGCTGGTGGTCAAGGTCAGGGCGATCGTCGTCAGGGCGGATGGTCTCGTGACCGTTCTACCGGACAAGTTCAACAGCCTGCTTTGTTTAGCCATACCCAACGTCAACAACAAGATGGTTTCGGTGGTGGTCGCCCAAGTGGTGATCGTCCACATCGCGGTGACCGTGAGCAACGTCAGTTTGATCGTGAACCACGTCAATTTGATGGTGCAGCGCCACGCCGTTTTAACGAAGGTGGTGGTTTTGATCGTGAACGCGGTCAAAGCAATGGAAATGGTGGCGATTTTAATCGTCCAGCACGTAAGCCACGTCAAGCTGGTGAGCGTAACTTCCGCGAAGATGGAGGTAACCGTCGTCGTGAAGGTGGCTTCAACCAAGCTGCTGCTGGTGGTCGTCGTCGCTTCGAAGACTAAGCTAATACGCTTAGCTAAACAAAAACAGCACCTTTTAGGTGCTGTTTTTGTTTGTGGTCTAAAAAAAGAGAGAAGGGGTGACCCTTCTCTCTTTTGACTTATACCATTAGGTGATTATGCAATTCACGCATCCCTGCAGACAGCATTGCTAAGTCTAGCTGGTCATATGATTGCAACTCTCCGAACATTTGCTGACAAATGCTAACGGCTCTCTCGTTTTTCTGTAGCCAAGCGCTCACTTGAGGTTGCTCGGTTACTTCTTGAGTTTCACTTAACGCGCGACCAAGCAGAGCACGGTGTTGACGGTATAGGTCATCACGAAGTGCGGTACGAGCAAGAGATTGCCAGCGGTTATCGCGCGGCAGTCTCGTAATCACTTGGCGCAACCAGTCGAGCTGTAGCGCACGTCCTAGGGCAAAGTAGTTGATGGCTACTTCGTCTAATCCCATGCCATTTTGCTCGCTTAGTTCGATCACATCAAAAAGCGCTACGAGTTCATCCATCCGTGCAATTGCACCGGCAAGATCGGCAGGAACCATTGCCTCCACCAATTGTTGTTCACGTTTGGCGATGTTTGGATACTCCGCTGCGGGTACTAGTTGACTGATTTTACCTAGTAGCAAGCTAACATTAGCTTGGTAAGCTGCAATGATGTCATTTACAGGCGTAATTGGACGACGATTACGCAATAACCAACGGGTTGCACGCTCGATCAAGGTTCTGACTTGGAGCATCATATCCGCTTGCACTTGGGCGGACACTTGGTTGTCTAAGCCTTCAATGGATTGCCATAAGGTACGTGCACCATAGATTTCACTTGCCGCGCGCCACGCACGTACGATATCCGCGGTTGAAACGGCGCTTTCCTCTTGGAGGCGGAAGACAAATGTGCTGCCCATGCGGTTAACGATCTCGTTTGCTAACTGATTTGAGATAATTTCGCGGCGCAGTACGTGTTTCCCCATTTCCTCTTTAAAGCGAGACTGGAGTGGCTGTGGGAAGTATTCCACTAGCAAACTACCAAAGTCGCCTTGATCAGGTAAGTCGCTTTCTAGTAACTGCTGGTAAAGTTCAATCTTGCTATAAGCAACTAGTACGGCAACTTCTGGTGGTGTTAAGCCGCGCTTGGCTTGACGACGTTCGTTGAATTTCGCTTCATCAGGCAAGAATTCAAGGCGACGGTTCATCTGGCCTGTATTTTCTAGATGCTGAATAAAGCGTGCATGCGTATTTAGCATAGAAGGTGCAATTTGCTGACCAACCGCAATCACCTGAGTTTGTAGGTAATTGTTTGCTAATACTAGGTGGCCAACTTCATCGGTCATTTCTGCCAATAAAACGTTACGCTGTTTTAGTGTCATGTCTCCATTGGCAACAATTTGGCCAAGCAGAATCTTGATGTTTACTTCATGATCTGAGCAATCGACGCCTGCTGAGTTGTCAATTGCATCAGTACAAATGCGACCGCCATTCAGCGCGAACTCGATACGACCTAATTGTGTACAACCTAAGTTTCCGCCTTCAGCCAAGACTTTTACGCGCAAATCATTGCCGTTTACACGGATTGCATCGGATGCTCTATCGCTCGCTTCTGCATGCGATTGTGTAGACGCTTTCACGTATGTGCCAATACCACCGTTGTAGAGTAGATCGGCTGGCGCTTTTAGAATTAAATGGATTAATTCATTTGGCGTTAATTGATCGGCCGTGACGCCTAACCATTCTTTTACTTCAGGGGTAAGGGTGATTGATTTCGCATTGCGAGGGTGAATGCCACCACCTTTAGAGATCAATTCTTTGTTGTAGTCTTCCCATGATGAGCGAGGTAGCTTAAATAAGCGTTCACGCTCGACAAAAGTAGATTCTGCATTTGGATTTGGATCAAGGAAGATATGGCGATGGTCGAATGCCGCAATTAGACGAATATGTCTTGAAAGCAGCATGCCGTTACCAAATACGTCTCCAGACATATCACCGATACCGATGACGGTGAAGTCAGTGGTTTGGGTGTTGAGACCAATGTGGCGGAAGTGACGTTTGACCGATTCCCAAGCGCCTTTTGCGGTAATGCCCATGCCTTTGTGGTCATAACCTGCAGAGCCACCCGAAGCAAATGCATCCCCTAGCCAGAATCCATATTCCGCAGAAATACTATTAGCAATGTCTGAGAAGGTTGCTGTTCCTTTATCTGCTGCAACTACTAAATAAGGATCATCTGGGTCTAGGCGATGAACATTGGCTGGAGGAACAATGTTGCCGGCAACAATGTTATCCGTAATATCTAGCAGGCCAGAAATAAAGGTTTTGTAGCAAGCAATGCCTTCTGCAAGCCACGCTTCGCGGTCGGAAATTGGCGGCAAGTATTTACATACAAAGCCACCTTTTGAGCCCATTGGCACAATCACCGCATTTTTTACCATCTGCGCTTTGACTAGGCCAAGTACTTCGGTACGGAAGTCTTCCATACGATCAGACCAACGTAGTCCGCCGCGTGCTACTTTGGCTCCGCGTAAATGAACGCCTTCCACTCTTGGGCTATAAACCCAAATTTCAAATAGTGGTTTTGGATCTGGCAAGAAAGGTATCTTGCTGCTTTCTAGTTTGAATGACAGATAAGGTTTGAAATCGCCCGCAGCATTGGTTTGCCAGAAGTTGGTTCTTCTTGTTGCCAAAATAAGCGTGAGGAAGCCGTTTAAGATACGATCTTCGTCAATATTGGCGACTTCATTTAACGCTTGGCGAATATCTGCTTCGGTATTCGTCGCTAAGGTTTCATTATTCTCAGTTGGAGATAAACGGAACTCAAACAAACTCACCAATTTACGAACAATATTTGGATAGTGCGCTAGACATTGTTCCACATATTGTTGGCTAAATGTCATGCCGGCCTGGCGCAAGTATTTAGCGTATGCACGTACAACACTAATCTGGCGCCAGTTTAATCCTGCTAATAACGTTAAGCGGTTAAAGCCATCGTTTTCGCAAACTTTGTGGAATACTTTATCAAATAGTTCTTGGAAAGCTGCGCGAGTCGATGGGTTATGTTGTAGCGCATCTTTAGCATCTGTATTGGCAATCTCTAAGCCGTAATCACTGATAGAAATGATTTCATGATCGGTGATTTCAATGCGGTATGGATGTTCGTCTAGAACGGTGACGCCAAGGTTTTCTAGCATCGGTAACGCGCTAGATAAGCCGATTGACTGGTTTAGACGGAAAAGTTTGAAGTGTTGATCACTGCCATCAGGCCCTAATGGTGCATATAACTTCATCGCTAGGTTGTTGTCTGAAGACAATGCATCCATTTTTTCGATGTCAGACATTGCACTTCTAGGTAGGAACTCTTCTCTATAGGCCGCAGGGAAACCATCGCCATATTTGCGGAATAGTGCGTTACCGCGTTCTTCACCAAATTGTTCTAGTAAAGAGTGCTGTAGATCATCTCTCCAGCCGCGAACTGCCTGAGCAATTTCGCGTTCGATTTCTGCCGTATCAATTTGAGCAATCTGATTCGCAGTTAAACGAATGTTGTAGTGAATTCTTGCGAGGCTGCTTTCTGAAAGCGTCACGTTGAACTCACTACTTTCACCTTGTAGCAGATTCAACAAGATGCTGTTCATTTTCAAACGCACATCCGTATTAAATGCATCTCTTGGCAAGAAAACAATCGCAGAAACATAGCGGTTGAAGCGATCGGCACGCAAGAATACACGGACACGAGGACGCTCTTGTAGGCCTACGATACCTAGTGCGTGGGAGAGTAAGGTTTCGTGAGAGATTTCAAATAGTTCATCACGAGGGTACGTTTCTAAGATATTTAGTAGTGTTTTCTCTTTGTGAGAGTTTTCTACAAAGTCGCAAGCAGATAAGACGTGGCTAACTTTTTGGCGTAATACCGGGATATCTCTTGGTGAGGTGTGATAAGCCGTTGCGGTGTATAAGCCGACAAAACAACGATCACCAACCACGTTACCTTTGCTGTCATAGCGTTTCACACCAATAAAGTCTAAGTGACCGAGTCGGTGGATGGTTGAGTTCGCATCCGCTTTAACAATGGTGAGCGCTTCTGGGCGTTTTTTAAGTTCGGTTAGATCGCCTGGAATACCTTGCAGGCAATTTGCGTAATTTGGGTGCTGGCCTTCTCTTAAAACACCAAGTCCACTACCTTCAACGGCGGTGATTTCAGTTGCCTTACCATTTTTTGCTTGATAATCAATGTAACCAAGTAAAACAAAACGGTTGTTATCAATCCAATTTAGAAATGCCTTGAATTCTTCAATATCACCTGCTTGAGCCGGTGCAGACTTGAGTGAGTCGATTGCTTCGTGCAGTTTTTCACGAATGGCGGATTCGTCTGTAACGGCTGCACGAATGTCTTGTAATACTTGTTCAATTGCTTGTTTCAGACTTTCTAGAACGGCTTTGTCTGATTGACGATCAATCTGAATATGAATGAAAGACTCGCGGTGCAGTTTTTTGCCAGACGCATCCGCTGCAGATAATAGTTTGCCTTTGCTATCACGCTCTACAGACAGCACTGGGTGAACTAGTAAATGTAGGCCGATTCCGCGTGAATACAAGGCCATGGTGACTGAGTCCACAAGGAAAGGCATATCATCATTCACAATCTCGATGACGGTATGGGTGGATTGCCAGCCGTGCACATCAAATTCTGGGCTATAGATTCTAATATTTGCTTCACCCAGCACACGTTGCTGCGCCAATTGAAGGTGGCTCATTGCAGCGCCAAAACGATCTACGGCAGTTAACGCGCCTAAATCATCCGCTGAACCGTCTTCATAGTAGGCACTAATGAATTGCTCGATGGGTTGAATTTGATTGGCTGGCTGTTTGCTACGGGCGATCACCAACGTCTCTTCAATTACCGAAGAGATCTCTGATAGGGGGGGATTAGTCATTATGTTATCTCTCTTTTCACGAGGTTAATTAAGCCGCCAAGAGTTCTCCGGTAGGCGGCTTAATTGCATGATAAGCCATATCGGCTGTATCTACCTATATTCTAGTATTTGCACTGAAAAAGGATATTTCCGATATGCGACACCAATGTATAGATTGGAGAGTGGTGTGACCAAATGGTCAGTTTGTTGTTTAAATGTGGTAAAATTAAAAAATCCCTTATCTTTCATATGTTTAATGAATATTTTGTGTGGATTTTAATGGCATTTTTTTGTGCAAACGATTGCACATTTCAAAACGTGGGATTATTGTAACCCCGTCGGCTTCATGACATGATTCGCCGCATCAAAGGCATTCGGTCTTGCAAAAGCGGCGTAAGTGCTCATGGAAATAGGCATTTACTTAGAAAGCAAAATATCTTTGTGATTCACCGTTTTCCGTTCGCTTTCAATTTGTTTGAGGAGAGTATAAGAAATGAAGAAAGTCTTATTAGCTGTTTCTATCGCTGCAATGACATTCTCTGGTTTAGCTTCTGCAAAAGACTGGAAAGAAATCCGCTTTGGAGTGGATGCAAGCTATGCTCCATTTGAAGCAAAAGGCCCAGATGGCAAACTGGTTGGTTTTGATATCGATATTGGTTCAGAACTTTGCAAACGCCTAAAAGCGAAATGTGTTTGGGTAGAAAATGACTTTGACGGCATGATTCCTGCGCTAATGGCGAAGAAATTTGATGGCATCTTGTCTTCTATGTCAATTACCGAAAAGCGTAAAGAGAAGATTGATTTCACCAATAAGATTTTCAATACGCCAGTTCGTATGATTGCAAAATCAGGCTCTAAACTAATGCCAACAGCAGCCTCTTTAAAAGGTAAGCGTGTTGGTGTAGAGCAAGGCACCATTCAAGAAGACTACGCGAAGCAAAAATGGCAAGCAGCTGGTGTAGAAGTGGTTCCTTACCAAAACCAAGATCTAGTATTGGCTGATTTAGTTGCTGGACGTATTGATGCAGCATTGCAAGACGCAGTAATGGCTGAAGAAGGTTTCTTGAAAAAACCTCAAGGTAAAGGTTTCAGTTTTGCAGGCCCAGCAGTTGAAGATGAAAAAATCTTCGGGGTTGGCGCTGGAATTGGTCTTCGTAAAGAAGATAAAGACCTTAAAGATGCTTTGAACAAAGCATTTGCCGAGATGCGTAAAGATGGTACTTACAACAAGATTCAAAAGAAATATTTCACTTTTGATGTTTACGGTAAGTAATTGAGTTAGTCCGTCTATCGGTGTCTCTAAGCAGGCAGATGTGAATGCATCTGTCTGCTACTAAAAATGAACGCATTTTGCGTTTGTCACGACATACAACCGTCTGATACCTACACAATCAATAAACTATTCCGCTAAGTGTCCGGACAGACAGGGGTGGGTAAATGTTTTTTTATGGATATGGTCCATTGCTTTGGCAAGGGACAAAATTGACTATCGTACTTGCATTGTTTTCAATGCTGGTGGCGTTTGTTATCGGCCTCATTGGTGCAGGAGCAAAGCTTTCGCAAAACCGCGCACTACGCTGGGTAGCGACAAGCTATACAACGATCATCCGTGGGATACCGGATTTAGTGTTGATGCTGTTGCTTTTTTATAGCGGCCAAATCTGGTTGAACGAATTAACTGAATGGATGGGCATGGAGCAAATTACCATCGATCCATTCATGGCTGGGGTGATCACCATTGGGTTCATCTATGGCGCGTATTTTACCGAAACGTTCCGTGGGGCTTTTCTATCCGTCCCCAAAGGGCAGCTAGAAGCAGGGCAAGCGTTTGGGATGAGTAGCTGGCAAGTATTTCATCGTGTGTTATTTCCTCAGATGATGCGTTTTGCATTGCCAGGCATTGGAAATAACTGGCAGGTATTATTAAAAAGTACCGCGCTTGTCTCCATTATTGGTCTTGCAGATGTCGTGAAGCTGGCTTCTGACGCTGGCAAAGCAACTTTTAATATGTTCTTTTTCACGTTAGTTGCAGGTGGTATTTACCTCATTCTAACTACGCTATCTAATTTTATCTTAATGCGCTTGGAACGTAAGTATTCCGCAGGGGTTAGAGGAGCAGAACTATGATGAGCGGAATCTGGGACATTATTGATAACTACTGGAAAGCTTACCTCTGGACTGACGGTTATAAGTTTTCTGGCTTATTGATTACCTTGTGGTTATTGGCACTATCGGTGTTTTTTGGATTCTTGTTGTCGATTCCATTATCGGTCGCCCGTGTGTCTAGTAATAAGTGGGTTTCAAAGCCTGTTTGGTTGTATACGTATATCTTCCGAGGTACGCCGCTATATGTTCAGCTGCTACTCATTTACTCTGGCTTGTATAGCCTTGAAATGGTGAAAAATACCGAGGCGCTAAACACCTTTTTCCGTGATGGCTTTAACTGTACGATTGTAGCGT
The DNA here is from genome assembly GCF_020564625.1 of Leeia speluncae. Lineage (NCBI taxonomy): Bacteria > Pseudomonadati > Pseudomonadota > Betaproteobacteria > Neisseriales > Leeiaceae > Leeia > Leeia speluncae. The sequence goes on along the minus strand of NZ_JAJBZT010000009.1, from coordinate 114,545 downwards.
TTGTATTAAATACATGTGCCTATACCACAGAGATTTTTGCTGGGGCAATTAAAGCAACGCCGTATGGTGAAATTGAAGCGGCGAGAGCGTATGGGATGTCTCGTTTCACCGCGTACCGCCGTATTATTTTACCTTCAGCACTAAGAAGAGCATTGCCTGCGTACAGCAACGAAGTCATCTTTATGTTGCATTCGACACCAATCGCCTTTACTGCCACGGTTCCTGACTTATTAAAAGTGGCTAGAGACGCGAATGCGGCGACTTATAAATCGTTTGAAGCATTTGGTTTGGCTGCACTGGTGTATTTGTGCGTGACATTCACCTTGGTGTGGATGTTTAGAAAAGCGGAAAACCGTTGGTTGTCTTATTTACAGCCGAGAAAAAGTCACTAAATGAGAGTCTGCTATCATCCGTTGATTTCTCCAGGTTTAGGTGTTGCTAGAGAAATTACTAGCTATCACTTTGGTTTGGCAGGGAGTGGTAAGAAGGTTTATATCCAATCTTCTCTCCATGCGGATGAATTACCGGGGATGTTGGTCAGTTGGCAGCTTAGACAAACACTAGCCCAACTAGAAGCTCAGGGTCTTATCATTGGTGAAGTGGTGCTGGTACCGGTTGCCAATCCAATTGGGCTTTCGCAGCAAGTACTCAGACAATCAATGGGTCGGTATGACTTAGATAGTGGCGAAGATTTTAACCGAGGCTTTGAGGATCTATCTAGATCATTAATCGATGTTGTAAAAGATCGTCTGACGCAGAGTGAAGCGCAAAACTTGCAAGTCATCAGAGAGGCCGCAAAGCAAATTTTGGCAAAGCAAACGCCTGAAGATGAGTTGAGTTCTGCTAGAAACATACTGCTTTCGTTGTTGATTGATGCAGATGTTGTGCTCGACTTGCATTGCGATTGGGAGTCCGTTGTTCATCTGTATGCAAATACAGATGGTTGGCAAACGTTAGCGCCGCTAGCAAGATATTTAGAAAGCCAAGTTTCATTATTAGCTGAGTCCTCGGGTGGGATGCCTATAGATGATTCTGTTCTCGTATTGTGGTCCGCATTAAAAGAAGCATTTGGCGATCAGTATCCGATCCCGAATGGCGTCGCTTGTGCAACGATTGAACACAGAGGACAGCGCGATACTAGTTATGCTTATGCAGATAAAGATGCAAAAGCTATCGTGTCGTATATGGTTTGGTTGGGTGTTATTAAGGGGGAAGCTCCCTCAATGCCTGATTTACCTAATCCTGCCACACCATTGGCTGGGTCGTTGCCAGTAAAGGCCGTTAGTTCTGGTGTGATTGTGCATTTGGTGGCCGTTGGTTCGCAGGTGAAAAAGAATCAGGCATTAATGGAAGTGATAGATCCTCATAAGAGTGAGGTTTCTACATTGTATAGTCCTGTGGATGGGGTGCTATATCAACGTCACTTTCAACGGTTGGCATACCCTGGAATGGCGATAGCTTATATTGCTGGAGTGGATGCCGTACGTTCAGGTAATTTATTGATTGAATAGATCAGTGCCATCTAAACATGGCATAGGGGCAAAGATGAAGACACAAACTCACGCTTTGATTTCTCCTGCGTTAGGGACGCAAAGAGAAGTGATCAGCTATCACTTTGGTAATGAGGGGCAAGGTAAGAAAGTTTATATCCAATCTTCATTGCATGCTGACGAATTGCCTGGAATGCTGACAGCTTGGCAACTCAGACAACAACTTACCGCACTAGAGGCGGAAGGGAAGTTAATTGGCGAAGTGGTGTTAGTACCTGTCTGTAACCCAATTGGTTTAAATCAGCGTTTGCAAAATGCGTTTCTAGGCCGGTTTGAGTTAGGTAGCGGGGAAAATTTTAACCGTAACTATCCTGATATTACTGAAGAACTGATTGCAGCAGTAGATGGCCAATTAAGCCAAAATGCAGAAGAAAATGTTCGTTTAATTAGACAGACGGCAAAGGCGATTTTAAAGGCTCGCCAATCGGTTAACGAACTGGACTCTCTTCGCACAACGCTACTAGGGTTGTTGATTGATGCAGATGTATTTTTAGATTTGCATTGTGATTGGGAAGCTGCTCTACATTTATATACCGGCACGTCGGTTTGGCCAACGGTGGAGCCATTGGCAAGGTATTTAGGTGCGTATGCGTCATTACTCTCATTAGAGTGTGGCGGGGCGCCAATTGATGATGCTTCTTTCCAGATTTGGTGGAAGTTGCGCGAACATTTTGGTGACCAATTTCCGATCCCAGATGCGACTGCCTGCGTAACCGTAGAGTTGCGTGGCCAATCGGACATTACGCATGAACTTGCAAAGCAAGATGCGGACAATTTGATTGCGTATTTAACTTGGTTAGGGGTTGTTGGGGGCGATGTCCCACCACAACCGGATTTAATTTATCCAGCCACACCACTTGCAGGCACCGCCCCTGTGAAAGCGCCTGTGTCAGGTGTGATTGTCCACCGCTCTGAAGTGGGGCAATTTGTGAAAGCTGGCGAGCCATTAATGGATATTGTGAATCCGCATCACGATGAAGTGACGACACTTTATGCGCCTGTCGATGGCGTATTGTATCAACGTCATTTTGTCCGTTTTGCACATACAGGCATGGATATCGCCCGGATTGCAGGCAGTGAAGCAACTAGAAGTGGCAAGTTATTAGGTGCTTAATCACCCTTTGACCGAACATTAGAACCAAAGTAGAGAACCGAGATAGGACAGGAAAGTCATGAACAAGCTGGTAGTCAAAGACATTCATAAGAAGTATGGCAGTCATGAAGTACTAAAAGGCGTATCCCTTTCTGCAAAAGCGGGTGACGTGATTAGTATTATCGGTTCTTCTGGCTCGGGAAAAAGTACGTTTCTGCGCTGCATTAACTTTCTAGAGCAGCCAAGTGCAGGTTCTATCGAAGTGAGTGGGGAAGTGATTGCGACTACCCAAGATAAAAGCGGAAACTTACGTGCGGCAGATGTGAAGCAATTACAAAAAATGCGCACTAAGTTAGCTATGGTGTTTCAGCATTTCAACTTGTGGTCTCATATGACGGTGTTGGAAAACATTATTGAAGGGCCGATTCACGTGCTAGGTGTGCCAAAAGAAGAGGCCATTGCACGTGCCAGAAAATATCTGGAAAAAGTAGGCCTTCAAAGTGCGGAAGATAAATATCCGGCGCATATGTCTGGTGGTCAGCAGCAACGTGTAGCCATCGCCCGTGCTTTGGCCATGGAGCCAGAAGTGATGTTGTTCGATGAACCAACCTCTGCGTTAGATCCAGAGTTGGTTGGTGAAGTGCTAAAAGTGATGCAGAAATTGGCGGAAGAAGGCCGAACCATGGTGGTGGTGACGCATGAAATGGGGTTTGCACGCAATGTATCTAACCATGTGATCTTCTTGCACCAGGGTAAAATTGAAGAAGAGGGCAATCCTTCTGAAGTTTTTGATAACACAAAGAGTGAACGACTCAAGCAGTTTTTATCTGGTAGTCTAAAGTAATACTAAGCCCAGCCATTTTATGCTAAATGTCTGGGCAGCTTTCCCATCGAGAATCGTCGATTATTTGTCGCAAATAGCCCTTTCATGATCATTTCTACCGAAAAAGCTCAGGCGCCTTGGCGTGTTGGGATCTTGTTATTGCCGCCATGTTCCTTGTTAGGCATTGGTGCATTAACTGATCCTATGTCTCGCATTAACCGCCAAACAGGGTCTCGAGCCTATCAGTATCTTACGTTGTCCGTCGATGGTAAGCCGGTTGCCTTGTATGGCGGGGGCCAATGGCCGGTGGATATGGCACTGAGTGATGCTCCAACATTGGATGTGCTCCTCGTGCTAGCAGAAGAAGTGACGATGGTACGTGGCAGTGATCAATTCTTGCAGACGCTTGCTTTGTTGTCACAAAAACAAATGATACTAGGTGGCGTTGGCGTGGGGGCTTGGTGGTTAGCCAAAGCGGGCGTTTTAAACGATTATCGCGCAACGATTCATTGGTCTGAACAGGCACGATTTAGCGATGAGTTCGAGCAAGTTATTTTAACCACTAACTTGTATGAAATGGATCGTGATCGTGTGACGTGTGCAGGTGGTACTGCAAGCTTAGACATGATGCTTTACTTGATTGGCGAAAGACAGGGGCAAGAGCAGGCAGCTCAAATTTCTGAGCAACTATGTCTCGAGCGAATTCGTGGTGATCATGATAAGCAACGAGTACCGTTGGTGAATCGAATTGGCGGTAGCCAGCCTAAGCTTTCTGAAGCAGTGATGTTGATGGAAGCTAATATTGAAGAACCGTTAACCACGGATGATATTGCCCATTACGTCGGTTTGTCTCGTCGACAATTAGAACGCCTATTTAAGCAATATCTAAATAGTGTGCCTTCCAAGTATTATTTAGAGTTGCGCTTAAACCGGGCAAAACAACTATTACTGACAACCAGTAAATCGATTGTTCAAATTGGTTTATCGTGTGGATTTTCGAGTGGTCCCCATTTTTCGAGTACTTATCGTGGCCATTTTGGTTTAACGCCGCGTGACGAGCGAAGCCAACGCGCTATGTCGGGTGTAATGGATGAGTAATCGGATACATAAATAGAGATTAGATGTACGAGGGTGTCGCATTGCAGAAATGGAATAGGCTGGATTTTAGATAGAATGTAATTAATCCGATATTCACCGCTTAATCAGTGCAATATTGCGCATTTCAGCACCATCATTAGACACATTGAGTGTATTGAATCGTTTCAATACGAATAAAGAACAGCAAAATAGAATTGATGAGGAAAAAATGTCTCAGGATAAAGTCACCCGCCAAACCTTCGATGAAATTATGGTGCCAAACTATGCACCATCACAATTTATTCCAGTGAAAGGCGAAGGTTCTCGCGTTTGGGATCAAGAAGGTAAAGACTATATCGACTTTGCCGGTGGTATTGCCGTCAATAGTTTGGGACATGCGCATCCTGCTTTGGTGGAAGCATTAACTGAGCAAGCCAAAAAATTGTGGCATGTATCTAATACATTCACCAATGAACCAATTTTGAAATTAGCTCAACAACTAATTGAAAGCACCTTTGCAGAGCGTGTGTTCTTTTGTAACTCGGGCGCAGAGGCAAACGAAGCCGCTTTGAAATTGGCACGTAAATATGCGCGTGATCATTTTGGCCCAGAAAAGAACGAAATCATTTCTTTCACTAACTCATTCCATGGCCGTACGCTATTTACCGTGAGTGTGGGTGGTCAGCCAAAATATTCTGAAGATTTTGCACCATTGCCTGGTGGTATTCATCACGCTACATACAACGATTTAGCTTCAGTGCGTGCATTAATTTCTGAGCGTACCTGCGCGGTGATTGTTGAGCCGGTGCAAGGCGAAGGTGGTGTATTGCCAGCGGATCCAGGGTTCTTAGAAGGTCTGCGTATGCTTTGTGACAAGAACAAAGCATTGTTGATTTTTGATGAAGTGCAAACGGGCGTTGGTCGTACTGGTGAGCTATACGCGTACATGCACCATAACGTAACGCCAGATATCCTTTCTACAGCGAAAGCGTTGGGCGGAGGCTTCCCTATTGGCGGTATTCTAACAACGAGCAATATTGCAGCGAGTTTAGTGCCGGGAACACACGGTACAACTTACGGTGGTAACCCGTTAGCTGGTGCTGTCGCGGGCAAATTGCTAGAAATTGTGAATACAGAAGAAGTGTTGGAAGGCGTGAAAAAGCGTCATCACTTATTCGTTGAAGGCTTAAATGCAATTAACCATCGCTACAACGTATTTACACAAATCCGTGGTGCAGGTTTATTGATTGGTTGTGTGTTAAACGACACCTTCAAAGATAAAGCAAAAGCCTTTACCACCGCTGCTGAGAAAGAACAGTTGATGGTGTTAGTGGCGGGTCCTAATGTGGTGCGTTTTGCGCCTTCATTGGTGATTACAGAAGAAGAAATTGCGGAAGGCTTGGCAAGATTCGAGCGCGCAGTAGCTTCTGTTGCGAATAGCTAAAAGAAAAACTCTGGAAGTTAGCCTGTGTTAATTGTTCGTCCAAGTCGTTTGTCTGATTTAGCACAAGTAGAGCGTATGGCGTCTGCTAGTGGTGCGGCTGTTCATACGCTGCCTGCGCATCGGGACAAACTGTTTGAAAAAATTAGTGCCTCAGTTCATTCATTTGATGCAGAAGTGGATGTGTACGGTGAGGAAAGCTACTTTTTTGTCTTGGAAAATACGGCAACGGGTGTCTTACATGGCACCTCAGCAGTAGTCGCATACACAGGCTTTTCCGAGCCTTTTTATGTGTACCGTAACGATATTATCGTTCATGCATCTCGTGCATTAAAAGTACATAACCGGATTCATGTATTAACCCTTTCACATGATCTAACCGGCGATAGCCAATTGTGTTCGTTCTATGTGGATCCTGAATTAGCAAAAACGCATTACCCGCGTTTATTGTCTCGGGCAAGGTTGCTGTTTGCTGCGCAGCACCCAGAGCGCTTCGCCGATAACATGATGTCGTTTTTACCGGGTGTGAGTGATGCCACCGGAAGGGCGCCATTTTGGGAAGGGGTAGGGCGTAAGTTTTTTGGTATTGATTACGTTCAAGCCGAGTACTTTACCGGCGTAAAAGAGAAGACATTTATTGCGGAGTTAATGCCGCATTATCCGATTTATGTGCCGTTGCTTTCTGATGAAGCGCAGCAAGCAATGGGGCAGGTTCATCCTGGTTCTAGAGTGCCTTTTAACATCTTGTTAGAAGAAGGTTTTGAGGCGGATAACTATATCGAAATTTTCGATGGTGGCCCAGTTATTCGTGCAAAACGAGAAAATCTGAAAACGATACAACAAAGTAAAGTAATACCAACCCGCCGTGGTCGACAAATGGCTGGTGAGGTGTGGTACTTGGTGAGTAATACCGCGATACATCGATTTAGAGCCATGTTGTTGCAATTGCCTGCGCAATTGCCAGACGTACTGACGCTTGCCTCTCAGGTGGCTGATGCGTTGGAACTGGATGATGATGATGAGATTCGTATTGTTCCCATGTAATTTGCTGGTGCGGTAAGTAGTATCGATAATCTTCTTTGGATAGTGGTCAGGCTAATCACAGATCGCTCCCAAAAATTGTTCAATTGAAGTGTGGAATAAACATCATGATGATCGTACGCCCTATTCGTAACGATGATTTGGCATCTTTAATGGCTTTGGCCGAAAAAACCGGTGTAGGTGTCACGTCGTTGCCAAGGAATGAACAGCGTTTAGCTGCGCGAATTGATCGCGCTGTGCGGACGATGAATGGTGAAGCTCCACTAGCAGAGCAATGCTATTTATTTGTGCTAGAAGATGCTGATGCGAAACAGGTGGTAGGGATATGTGCTGTAGAAGTCGCGGTAGGGCTAGCCGAAGCTTGGTACAACTATCGGGTGGGTACGCTTGTTCATGCCTCTAAAGAGTTAGATGTATATACCCAGATGCCGACGCTTTTCTTAAGTAATGACCATACAGGCTACAGTGAACTATGTTCACTGTTTCTATCGCCAGATTATCGTAAGAATAAAAACGGCGCGTTGCTATCTAAGTCTCGCTTTCTCTTTATGGCTGCCTTCCAAGAGAAATTTGCGAAAAAAGTCATCGCTGAAATGCGTGGAGTGTCTGATGAAAAAGGGCTATCTCCATTTTGGGAAAGCCTAGGACGCCATTTCTTCTCGATTGAGTTTTCGCATGCAGACTACTTAACCGGTATTGGGCAAAAAGCATTTGTGGCTGAACTCATGCCTAAGCATCCTTTATATGTCACTTTTTTATCTGATGAAGCACAGTCAGTCATCGGAAAAGTGCATGAGCAAACCGCGCCAGCCAGAGCCATGTTGGAGTCTGAAGGGTTCCGTTACGAAGGTTATGTAGACATCTTTGATGCGGGTCCAACCATTGAGGCTTATACAGAAGATGTCAGAGCCATCAAGCAAAGCCGCGTTTATACCGTTGCGATTGTGCCAGATGACGCGATCCCAGAAGATGGGTTAATACATCTAGTCAGTAATGATCAGTACCAAGATTTCCGTGTGTTGCTAGCAAAGTGTAGCCATACAGAGGATGTTTTCCCCCTAACAGAAGCGGCCGCACAAGCACTTGGCGTAAAAGCGGGTGATGGCATTAGAGCCGTAACACTTAATCCAATGGAGAATCACTAATGTCTAGTTTGCACCCTGCCTTGTTTATTAATGGTGAATGGCGACACGGGCATGGTTCCGTCTTTGAATCGTTGAATCCAGTTAGTCAGCAAGTATTGTGGCAAGCGGTTTCTGCTAATCGCTCTGATGTCGATGAAGCGGTGAAGGCTGCTCGTGCTGCATTTCCTAACTGGGCGAAAACCGATGTAAATCATCGCATTGAGATTCTCAGAAAGTTTGCTTCGTTATTAGCGGAAAATAAAGCACGTTTAGCGGATGTGATTGGTTCGGAAACGGGTAAGCCACGTTGGGAATCGGTTACTGAAGTCACTACCATGGTGAATAAGATTGAAATCTCTATTCAATCTTATCAAGAGAGAACAGGCATCAAAGAAAACAGCATGCCTGATGCGAAAGCGGTTTTAAGACACCGCCCGCATGGCGTGGTAGCCGTATTTGGCCCATATAACTTCCCTGGGCATTTGCCAAATGGACATATTGTTCCCGCATTATTGGCCGGTAACTGCGTGGTATTTAAGCCGAGTGAACTTACCCCAATGATGGCAGAAGAAACGGTCAAATTATGGGAGTTGTCGGGGTTGCCAGCTGGCGTGATCAATTTAGTGACTGGTGCAAAAGAAACCGGTATCGCTTTAGCCAGCCATTCAGGCATTGATGGTCTATTCTTTACTGGTAGCTCTTTGACCGGTGAAATCCTACATAAGCAATTTGCAGGTCATCCAGACAAAATCTTGGCATTAGAAATGGGCGGGAACAATCCGCTTATTGTGAAAGATGTAGCGGATGTCGATGCAGCTGTTCATCACATTGTGCAATCGGCTTTTGTTTCTGCCGGACAACGTTGTACCTGCGCAAGAAGGTTGTTGGTTGAAGCGGGGAGTGCCGGTGATCAGCTAATTGAACGCCTTATTAGCGTAGTAAAAGCGATTAAGGTTGGGCGGTTTGATGATGCCGAGCAGCCATTTATGGGTTCGGTGATTTCTTTAGCAGCAGCAAAGGCTATGTTAGATGCCCAAGCAAAGTTGCTGGCGGCTGGGGGCGTTTCATTACTAGAAATGCAATCACTTGAAGCGGGTACTGCATTGCTAAGCCCTGGCATTATTGATGTCTCCGCCATTTCAGAACCAATCGATGAAGAGTTCTTTGGTCCATTGCTGCAAATTATTCGCTTTACTACATTCGATGAAGCAATTGAAGTAGCCAATCAAACAAGATTTGGTTTAGCTGCTGGATTGTTATCTGACGAGCGTGCTTTATTTGATCGTCTATTATTAGAAGCGCGTGCAGGGATTGTGAACTGGAACAAACCGTTAACAGGTGCATCTAGTGCCGCGCCATTTGGTGGTATTGGTGCATCGGGTAATCACCGCCCAAGTGCTTATTACGCCGCAGACTACTGTGCATGGCCGATGGCATCGTTAGAGAGTGAAACACTCGCTATGCCAGCCCAATTAAGCCCAGGGTTAATGTTCTAATGGATTTCGAGGTAGATAGCATGAAAGCTTTTGAAGCAAACTTTGATGGACTCGTCGGTCCTACGCATAACTATAGTGGCTTATCTTTTGGTAATGTCGCATCTACATCAAATTTAAAGCAGGCCTCCAATCCACGTTTAGCAGCCAAACAAGGGCTGCTAAAAATGAAAGCACTGGCGGATTTGGGGTTTAAACAAGGTGTGTTTGCACCTCAGGCAAGACCGAGTATCAAGACCTTACGTGGACTTGGCTTTACAGGCAAAGACGCCGATGTAATTCGCCAAGCGGCAAAAGAAGCGCCTGCTATTTTGGCCAATGTGAGTTCTGCTTCTTGTATGTGGACGGCCAATGCTGCAACCGTCAGCCCATCTGCTGATACGCAAGATGGTTGTTTACATTTTACGGCGGCAAACTTAAACAATAAATTTCATCGCTCGATTGAACATCCGACAACCAGCCGAATTTTGCGCGCGATGTTTCCTGATGAATACTACTTTATCCATCATGATGCCTTGCCTGCTGTTGCCGCATTTGGTGATGAGGGTGCCGCAAACCATACCCGCTTTTGTGCAGAATACGATAGCCCCGGTGTTGAGTTGTTTGTTTACGGTAAGAAAGCGTTTTCAGCCGGAGTGGAACCGCAAAAATATCCTGCACGCCATACATTAGAAGCCTGCGAAGCAGTGGCTAGACTTCATGGCCTAGACGAAGGCAGCGTGGTATATGCACAGCAAAATCCAGAAGTTATTGATTTAGGTGTATTCCATAATGACGTCATCTCTGTTGGTAACAGAAATGTGCTATTCCACCACCAAGAAAGCTTTTTAGATCAAGCCAATGTACTGGCTGAATTGAAAAGAAAATTGGCGGCTAAGGGGGCAGATTTTATCGCCATAGAAGTGCCAACTGCTAAAGTGTCTGTGCTAGACGCAGTGAAATCGTATTTGTTTAATAGTCAATTGCTGTCTAAGGCCGATGGCAAAATGATTATTGTAGTGCCGGAAGAATGTAGAAATAACGCGGCGGTATCTGCTTACTTGGACGAGTTGATCAGCAGTGGTGGGCCGATTAACGAAGTGAAAATCTTCGATTTAAAACAAAGTATGCAAAATGGTGGTGGGCCTGCTTGTCTGCGCTTAAGAGTTGCGTTGACGGAGGCTGAACTTGCCGCAGTCAACCCTGCCATTATGATGAATGACCGCTTGTTTGATACGTTAAATACGTGGGTAGATAAACATTACCGTGATCAGCTTGCCGAAGCGGATTTAGCTGACCCATCTCTGTATGAAGAATGCAAAACCGCGCTAGATGAATTAACACAAATCTTAAAACTAGGTTCTGTTTACCCATTCCAACGATAAGGTAAGCATTCATTTAGAATACTCTGCAGTTGCCCGGCTTTTTGCCGGGCTTTTTTTTTCGCTAATTAGGCTTTAGTCAGGATGACGAGTTTAAGATCTGGCCTGCTTGCCGGATAAAATGTTTGTTGGTTGTACGCTGTTTCACCAAACTCCGGATGGCAAAATTTACGCAAGCCACCATAGCGTTCGGTGACTTTTTGATCATGCCAAGCATCGACAAATAAAGTGGATTGCGCTGTTAATTCATTGATTAAGGACTGAATCTCTTCATCGTCACGGTATCTCACACAATCTGCTCTAAATTCTGCCACTAACCGCTGACAGCGAATTTGCCAATCGGGAATCAGCGTGTGCGCAGTTTCACTTAATAAGGCGAACGTGAGTAAATTACGAGTGGTGGCATGGCTATCTAACCAGCCTTGAAAAAGCTGGCTAGCTTGCTTATTCCAAGAGACGGCTCGCCATGTTTTATCGAGTACGTAAGCAGGGCTATTAATTGCCTTGAGCGTATCTTGTAAAGATTTTTCTATGCTCGGATCTGCATGCGCTAATTCTGCTGGATCTGGACGAGCAGCAAGCCTAAATAAATAGCGCTTTTCAGAATCAGTAAGCCCCAATGCGGTCGCTAGCCGATCTAACATTTTGGCTGATGGCTGAATATCACGACCTTGTTCAAGCCAGGTGATCCAAGTAATGCTGACACCACATAGCTGGGCTAATTCTTCGCGACGAAGGCCTGGTGTGCGACGTCGTTTCCCTGCGGAAATACCCACTTCTTCTGGTCGACGTAACTCTCTGTGCTTTCGAATAAACTCAGCGAGTTCTGTTGCTAATACCTCAGCCAAAGGAGCTACCTTTTGTAATAAATGATGATAAGTAACATCAGTATACTGATGGTTGAGCAAATCTTGAAATTCCCCGTATGAACATAGAAAACACACATTAAAAAATTTATAATGAATAGTTATTGCAATAAAAAGAACGATCGTTCTATAATGCGTGCATACACAACTACCAACCCAGCAGGATATCGCCATGGATGAAAATAAAAGCAGAGCACTAGCCGCCGCACTAGCCCAAATCGAAAAGCAATTTGGTAAAGGCTCCATTATGAAAATGGGTGAAGGCCAAATTGAAAACGATATTCAAGTGGTCTCTACTGGCTCGCTAGGACTCGACATTGCGCTTGGCGTGGGTGGTTTGCCAAAAGGTCGTATCGTAGAAATTTACGGCCCAGAATCATCTGGTAAAACAACATTGTGTTTACAAGTGGTTGCTGAAATTCAAAAGCAAGGCGGTGTTGCAGCTTATATCGATGCAGAAAATGCATTAGATCCACAGTACGCACAAAAATTAGGTGTTAATGTCGGTGAGATGCTAATTTCTCAGCCAGACACCGGTGAGCAGGCATTAGAAATTGCAGACATGCTAGTTCGTTCTGGTGGCGTAGATATTATTGTTGTCGACTCGGTAGCTGCATTAACACCAAAAGCAGAAATTGAAGGTGAAATGGGTGATAGCCACGTAGGTTTGCAAGCTCGCTTAATGAGCCAAGCATTACGTAAACTGACAGGTAATATTAAACGCACTAACACCTTGGTTATCTTCATTAACCAGATTCGTATGAAAATTGGTGTGATGTTTGGTAGCCCAGAAACCACAACTGGTGGTAACGCTCTAAAATTCTACGCGTCTGTACGTATGGATATTCGTCGCATCGGCTCGATTAAAAAGGGCGATGAAGTAGTTGGTAACGAAACTCGCGTTAAAGTGGTAAAGAACAAAGTGTCGCCTCCATTCCGCGAAGCTTTGTTTGATATTCTTTACGGCGAAGGCATTTCTCGTGAAGGTGAAGTGATTGAATTAGGTGTTGCGCATAAGATCATTGATAAATCAGGCGCTTGGTATGCTTACAACGGAAGCAAAATTGGCCAAGGCAAAGACAATGTGCGCGAGTACTTAAAAGAAAATCCTGCTATTGCCCAAGAAATTGAAGCGAAAGTGCGCCAAGCAGTAGGCGTTGCTGCAGCCCCTCAGTTTGAGCCATCTGAAGAAGAAAAGATGGAAGCTGAAATGCATGGTGATGCAGAGTAAGCGTAGTACGTAAATTCGTAATACAACAGAAGACCCTTCATGCAAATGAAGGGTTTTTTGTTTGGAGAAGAAGATGACGGAGAAACCAGAAAAAAAGACGATCAGCCTAGAGGCGAGAGCGATTAATCTATTATCTCGTCGCGAATACTCAAAAGCGGAGTTAACCCAACGGTTAAGAGCTCATGCTAACTCTACTGAAGAATTAGAGGCTGTTGTTAATAAACTGGAGCAACGTAAGTGGTTGTCAGATGAACGAGCTGCAGAACAATGGGTACAGGCTAAATCGAGTAAGTATGGTGATCGGTATCTAAAACAGCTAATGCGAGAAAAAGGTATTGATGCCTCGTTAGCCAATGACACCATTCAAGATTCCGCTGACGATGAAAAAGCGAGAGTAAAGCAAGTTTGGCTAAAGAAATTTGGCCAAAAGCCCGACAGCCCGCAAGATAAAATGAAGCAAATGCGTTTTCTGGCAAGCAGGGGGTTTTCAATGAGCAGTATCCAGTATGTTTTGTCTCTTGATGATGGTGAAATAGATCAAAGTGCAGATGATGAATGGTAGTGGATTCTGTTAAAAGGTCCTCCAAGCGTAACAATAAAATTAAACACTGATGTACTAAAAAATCGACAAAAAACCTTTTTTGTTTATTTTATTCATCACATATCTAGTTTTGTGTTTAAATTTCTGCTATCGTGGTGTGGTTAAATGTTAAACACTTCTAGGTGTTTATTTCTTGTTATCTTTGGAGACTGTAATGGCTGACAACCAATCCCTATTGAATCGCAAAAATGAAGCAACGCCACGTGGCGTTGGTGTGATGGCTCCTTTCTTTGTGGAGCGCGCAGAGAATTCTGAGTTGTGGGATGTGGAAGGTCGTCGTTATATCGACTTCGCAGGTGGTATTGCTGTATTGAACACCGGTCACCGTCATCCAAAAGTGACAGCTGCTGTTGCTGCTCAACTAGAGAAGTTCTCTCACACTTGTTACCAAGTGGTTCCATACGAGTCTTATGTTTCTCTTGCAGAAAAGATTAATAAATTAACCCCAGGTACCCACGCGAAGAAAACCGCTTTCTTCTCTACTGGTGCAGAAGCTGTTGAAAACACGATCAAAATTGCTCGTGCAGCTACTGGCCGTTCTGGTGTGATTGCTTTCAATGGTGGCTTCCATGGCCGTACCATGATGGGCATGGCATTGACCGGTAAAGTGGTTCCTTACAAAGTAGGTTTTGGCCCATTCCCAGGTGAAATCTACCATGCACCATATCCTTCTGAATTACATGGTATTTCTGTTGAAGATTCTTTAGACGCGATCAAATTGATCTTTAAAGCATCTATCGATCCAAAACGTGTTGCTGCCATTATTCTTGAGCCAGTTCAAGGTGAAGGTGGTTTCTACGCAGCGCCTGCAGAATTAATGCGCGCACTACGTCAATTATGTGACGAGCATGGCATTCTGTTGATTGCTGACGAAGTGCAGACTGGTTTTGCTCGTACCGGCAAACTATTTGCGATGGAACACTACGATGTATTGCCAGATTTGATGACCATGGCTAAATCAATGGCTGGTGGTTATACATTGGCAGCCGTGTGTGGTCGTGCCGAAATCATGGATGCACCCGCTCCAGGTGGATTGGGTGGTACTTACGCAGGTAACCCATTGGCAATTGCAGCATCTCATGCAGTGATTGACGTGATTGCAGAAGAAAAATTGTGTGACCGTGCAAATTGGTTAGGTCAGCAGATCAAAGAAACCTTGAATGGTTTGAAAGCTTCTGTACCACAAATCGCTGATGTACGTGGTCTAGGTGGCATGATTGCGGTTGAGTTTAACCAAGCAGGTACTTCTCAGCCAGATCCAGATTTCACTAAGAAAGTACAGCAACTAGCATTGCAAAAAGGTCTGATTCTATTGACTTGCGGTGTGTATGCAAACGTTGTTCGTTTCTTGATGCCACTTACTATCCAAGAAAACGTCTTGGCTGAAGGCATGAACATTCTTGCTGAAGCAATGAAAGAAGCTCAATAAGCTTTTTTACTAGTTTGAAAACTCGTGATTAAGCCCGGGAACGACGCAAATGCAGTTTCCGGGCTGCTTTTTCAGGTGTAGATGATGTGTAAAGTCTGCGCAGTACCTAGTCAACAAATTAATAATGACCGCACTGTGGTAACAGAGTGGAAGTTTGCTGCAGGTGCAGAGACTGGTTGGCACACCCACGAAATGGATTATGTGGTTGTTCCAATGACAGACGGCGTGTTAATGCTGGAAGTCGATGGGGAAACAAAAACATCTGCCTTGGTTAAAGGGCAATCTTACTTTCGTAAAGCAGGTGTTCGGCATAACGTCACCAACACCAGTGATCACGAAGTTAGCTTTATCGAGATAGAAATTCGATAGCCGAATATTGTATTCGGCTATTCTTTTATGATTCGTTTTATTGAATGTTGATGTATTTGCTGCCATGAGTGTGGCAATTATATTTTCCGGAGATTCAAATGCTTTCTTTAAAAGATCCTGGCCTATTAAAAAGCCAATGCTATATCAATGGCGAATGGTTAAATGCAGACAATGGTGAGTCAATTCCAGTGACTAACCCTGCAACCGGTGAAGTGATTGGCTCTATCCCAAAAATGGGTGCAGTCGAAACTCGCCGTGCCGTGGAAGCTGCAAACGTAGCCTTCAAAACTTGGCGTAAGAAAACAGCGAAAGAGCGTGCAAACATTCTTCGCAAGTGGTTTGATCTAATGATGGCATCACAAGATGACTTGGCTGCTATCTTAACCGCAGAGCAAGGTAAGCCATTAGCCGAAGCAAAAGGCGAGATTGCTTACGGCGCTAGCTATATTGAATGGTTTGCTGAAGAAGCAAAACGTATTTATGGTGATGTAATTCCACAGCCTGCTAATGATAAGCGCGTAGTAGTGATTAAAGAGCCAATCGGTGTTTGTGCAGCGGTTACGCCTTGGAACTTTCCAAATGCCATGATCACCCGTAAAGCAGCCCCTGCTTTAGCAGCCGGTTGTACCATGGTGATTAAGCCTGCAACCCAAACGCCATTGTCAGCATTGGCAATTGCAGTGTTGGCTGAGCGTGCTGGTATCCCTGCTGGTGTGGTTAACGTGGTAACTGGTTCTGCTGTGGCAATTGGTGGCGAACTATCAACCAACGATATCGTGCGTAAACTAAGCTTCACTGGCTCTACTGAAATTGGTCGTGAGTTGATGCAGCAAACTGCAGGAACGATCAAGAAAGTTTCAATGGAACTTGGTGGCAATGCTCCATTCATCGTATTTGATGATGCAGACCTAGATGCCGCGGTTGAAGGTGCGTTGATTTCTAAATACCGCAATGCTGGTCAGACTTGCGTATGTGCAAACCGTCTGTACGTGCAAGCTGGTGTATACGATGCATTTAACGAAAAATTTGCTGCTGCTGTGGCTAAGCTGCAAGTGGGTAACGGTACCGAAGCGGGTGTAACGCAAGGTCCACTAATCGATGCTAAAGCCGTTGCAAAAGTAGAAGAGCACATCGCTGATGCGGTTGCAAAAGGCGGTAAAGTGATTCTTGGTGGTAAGCGCCATGCACTAGGTGGTTCATTCTTCGAGCCAACGATTGTGACCGGTGTAACGAAAGAGATGAAAGTTGCTCGCGAAGAAACATTTGGTCCATTAGCACCTGTGTTCAAGTTCGAGACCGAAGAAGAAGTGCTTGGTTATTCAAACGATACAGAGTTTGGCTTAGCATCGTACTTCTATGCTCGTGATATCGGCCGTATCTGGCGTGTTTCTGAAGGTCTAGAGTACGGTATGGTGGGTATCAATACCGGTATTATTTCTAACGAAGCAGCACCGTTTGGTGGTGTAAAGCAGTCTGGTCTAGGCCGTGAAGGTTCTAAATACGGTATTGAAGACTACGTAGAAATTAAATATCTATGTATGGGTGGTTTAGACAAGTAATTTGTCTCTATCGCAATAAAAAACCCGCCAACTAAAATTGGCGGGTTTTTTATTTGTACCGACTTAGCCGCGATGCTTAATCTGCACGACGTTTAAATTGAGATAATCTGAACCCAAGCGCGTATAAACTACCAAAGTACAAGACCACACCGCCACCAATACAAGCGGTAAGCCAAATTGCCCGTTGCCATGCACGCAAATGCGTCCAGGTGTCAAAACTCCCTTTAGCAAACCATAAAAATACTGCCATTAGGCTAGTGGCAAGAATCAGCTTACTAAAGAATACTAACCAGCCTGCGGCAGGTTGGTATTCTCCTCGACGTCGCAAATTAAAGAACAATAAGCCTGCATTCGCCATCGCACCTAAACTAATTGCCAAGGCTAGGCCTGCATGCTTCATAAATGGGACTAGCACGTAGTTTGTCGCTTGCGTAAAGCACAAAACAGCAATCCCAATTTTGACGGGGGTTTTAATGTTTTGTCTTGCATAAAAACCAGGTGCTAACACTTTCACGAGGATTAGCCCCGCTAAACCGATGCTATATGCTGCTAATGCTTGTTCTGTCATTAACACATCTCTCGCCGTGTATTTGCCTCCCATAAATAAGGTGGCCAGTAACGGTGCTGCCATAATCGCTAGTCCTACAGCTGCAGGGATGGCAAGTAATAGGGTTAGCCTTAAGCCCCAATCTAACAGTGCATTAAACTCTTCTTGGTTATTGCTGGCGGCACTTCTAGAGAGTGAAGGCAGCAATACCGTGCCTAGCGCTACTCCCAATAGCCCTGTGGGTAATTCCATTAGACGATCAGCGTTATAAAGCCAAGTAACACTACCGTTTTCAAGATAAGAGGCAAACCAAGTATTAATTAAAAGGCTAATCTGGCTAATGGATACAGCAAAAATCGCCGGACCCATCTGTAAGACAATGCGCTTTACCGCTGGATCTTTAAAAGCGGGCATTGGCTTCGGCAATTTGCCAAGCTTCGCTAAATGCGGAAGTTGGTAACCCAGTTGTAAGATGCCACCAATTAGTACGCCAATTGCGAGAGCTAACACTGGGGTGTGCATGTGCGGTGCCACAAAGACGGTGGCAATAATCATCGAGATATTGAGTAGCGTGGGAGTAAATGCAGGTACAGAGAATTTATTGTAAGCATTTAAAATACTGCCTGCTAATGAAGCAAGAGAGATTAGAAAAATATAAGGGAATAACCAGCGTAGCAAGGTAACTGTGAGTTCAAACTTTGCCGGTGTGTTGGCAAACCCTGTTGCTGTTAGCCAGACGACAAATGGTGCTGCGATAATACCTAATATAGTGACAATCAATAATGCGAGACCAAGCACACCTGCGACATGGTTGAGCAAAGTGTTGGTTTCTTCATCGCTTTTTGTTTTGCGGTATTCTGCTAAGATAGGGACGAAAGCTTGCGAGAATGCACCTTCTGCAAACGTTCTTCTTAATAGATTAGGGATTTTGAAGGCAGTCCAGAAAGCGTCCGTTGCGACGCTGACGCCAAAAATCCTAGCGATAGCGGCATCTCTAATAAACCCAAGGATCCTAGAGATTAGTGTCATCCCGCTAACGGTAAATACGGTTTTTAATAAATTCATTGTGCTTCTAGTCTTTTTAAAGCATTACGATTAATCGGCATTGTTGTGGTAACAACGCTTGGTTCGCTCATTTGGTTGATATTCTTGTTGCAAAGTTAACTATCAATTCAAAAATGAGGTAAAATAATTGCCCTAGATCATACGCGAAACTTGCATTTTATGCAGGAAGTCCGTAACATCCAACATTTGTTTGATCCGTCATCTTTTTAAGGTTTAAGGAGTTTTCATGGCAAATAGCGCTCAAGCTAGAAAGCGTGCGCGTCAAGCCGAGCAAGCTCGCCAGCACAATGCCAGCCAGCGTTCAGCACTGCGTACGGCTATCAAAAAAGTGCGCAAGGCGATTGAAGCCGGTGACAAAGCAGCTGCACAAGGTGTTTTCCAGGCATCACAAGCTATCGTTGACCGTATTGCAGACAAGAAAGTTATTCATAAGAATACTGTAGCTCGTTACAAGAGCCGTCTGTCTGCTGCAATCAAAGCTATGGCTTGATTGTAAACAGTCAAACTTCCATTAGGAAGTAAGCGTAAAGCCACCCATTGGGTGGCTTTTGTTTTTTCTACGATGCTTCAGATGTCATCCTGAATATCCGGCATCAGTCGTCATGATCAGTCGGTACGACTTTTAGTACTTCTTCTAGTGTTGTTAATCCAGCCGCGATTTTTTGTGCGCCAGACAATTTCAGTGGTTTTAAACCGTCCTTCATTGCTTGTAGCTTTAGTGTGTCCGGTGCAGCTGATTTACTAATTAATCTTTTTAAGTCTGGGGTAACGGTTAGCATTTCATATAAGCCGACACGGCCTTTAAATCCGGTCATACGGCATTCCAGGCATCCCACTGCTTTATATACTTTGTTGGGCATTGGGGCTTTGTATGGTTTTAATAAATCATTCCATGCCATTTCATCTAGTTCATCTGGCGCTTTACAATGTGGGCAAAGTGTCCTGACCAGACGCTGAGCCATGACGCCGACTAAGCTTGCGGTGATTAAATATTCAGGCACGCCTAAGTCAATTAAGCGAATAATGGCCGAGGGCGCGTCATTTGTGTGAAGCGTGGATAGTACTAAGTGCCCCGTCAGCGCTGCTTGAATAGCCATTTCAGCTGTTTCTTTATCCCGTATTTCGCCAATCATAATGATGTCTGGGTCTTGGCGTAGTAGGGTGCGTACACCAGAGGCAAAATCTAAATCAATTTGTGATTGCACCTGCATTTGGTTAAATGAGGGCTCAATCATCTCAATTGGATCTTCAACGGTACAAACGTTTACTTCATCATTGGCTAATTGTTTGAGTGTGGTGTAGAGGGTTGTGGTTTTACCAGAACCTGTTGGCCCTGTTACCAATACAATGCCGTGAGGGCGTTGGATAAAACGGTTCCAATTGGCTTGGTCATCCGATGAAAAACCAAGCTCGGAGAAATTTTTAATCAAAATTTGCGGGTCAAAAATCCGCATCACTAACTTTTCACCAAACGCGGTTGGCATGGTGGAAAGTCGCAGTTCGATTTCGCGTTGGTCAGGTGTTTTAGTCTTGATTCGACCATCTTGCGGACGTCTTTTTTCAGCTAGGTCCATTCTGCCGAGCGCTTTGATACGCGCAATAATAGCTTGCATGACGGTTGTTGGTACTTGATAGGCATTATGTAGTACGCCATCTATGCGGAAACGGATATTCCCCATATCCCGCCTTGGTTCTACATGAATATCTGAGGCTCGTTGTTCAAATGCATATTGAAAGATCCAATCAACCAAAGAAACAATGTGGTGATCATTTGCGTCTAGCGTGCCTTTTTGCCCGAGTTCGACGAGCTGTTCGAAATTTTGTAGAAAATTCTGCTGGGTAACTTGATTACTCGCTTTTTTCACAAAGCGAGACAAGTTATAAAACTCTGGCAGATATTTGGCGATATCAATGGGGCTAGCTAAGACACGAACGATCGTCCGATTCAGGATTTTCGTTAACTCTTCTTCCCACTCTCTAATAAATGGCTCAGAAGTCGCAATTGTCACGGTGGTTGGTGTTACTTCAATCGGCAAGATGCCATAACGGCTAGCATACGCATGGGTCACAACACCACCAACGGCGGCGACATCTATTTTAAGCGGATCAATAATAAAATAAGGAAGGCCAACTTTTTTGGATAACCAACTACCTAGGTAATCAATAGAGATTACTTCATTGGTCGGTGACGCACATTTCCAATTTTGTTTTGAAATCAGTGTGAGAGGATGTACATCGCTGTTGATCGAGGTTCTGGCGGGTATCAGGAAGGCTTCTGCAACGCTTTTTGGTAATACCCCATCCTCAATTAATGCTTCAATAATACCTTGAGTCGACAGACGTCTATCATGTGCCGAGCGAATGGGTAAAAAGACACGCATGGGTAGTCCTGTAAACGGGATAAATGAGTAACTTGCGGAGTGTAACGAATTTACTTGTCATGTTGTGTGCAAATTCGTTAAAACTTGTGGCTAAGCAATATGTGTAAATCGATTTGTTTGCAAATATTGCCGTATCCAACGCAAAACCTCACTTTCACCTTGCCCACTTCGCCAATATAGTCGCACTTCTAAGGCTGGAAAAAATAAATCTGTACTACTGAGTTCAACCAATTTTCCGTCAAGCGTAGGATATTGGACAATGTTCACAGGTAAGACCCCCCATCCCAGATTTAACCGAGCAAGTTCAGCGACTGCATATAAGCTATTTGCTCTCCAAACTTGTGGGCTAATTCGCTCTTCTTCATCCTCATCCACCTGATTTGGGGAGAGGATTAATTGACGGTAACGCGCCAATTGTCTTCGCTGGATTTTTGGTTTGCCTGCAAGTGGGTGTTCATGTCCACAAACCATGATACGTGGTACGGCACTAACTGGAACTGATTCGATCGTTGGTGGGACAGGTTTTCGATGAAAGCCTAGGGCAATGTCTGCCTGATTGGTTTGTAGCCAATCGACAATATTTTCCTGAGAACCATGTAGTACATTGAGTTCTATTTGTGGGTAGGGTTTAGCCAATGCACTTAATAAGGCTAAGGCTGGTGGGTAGGGGAGACCCTCATCCATTGCAAAGGTGACACGACCTACCTCAGCTTGCCCAAGTATGAGTGCTTGGTTATTCAGTGCATCACATTGCCTAAGAATCTCTCTTGCCTCGGGTAGTAGGCTTTTCCCTTGGTTTGTTAGCGTTGGTATTTTTGTGCTGCGATCAAAAAGCGATACGCCTAAACTAGATTCTAGCAGGCCAATTGCGGTGCTAATGGCAGATTGTGCTCTTCCCAACTTTCGTGCTGCCGCGCTGAAAGAGCCTGAATCTACAGTGGTCACAAAAGTGACTAATTGATCGAGTGTCCAATTCATCTATCTATTTTTCAGATGGTAATTATCTTTAACGATATATTATTTTGAATTATTGTACGCTTCGCAACGTTTGACAAGGAGTGACAAGATGAATGCTTACCTACTATTAACTTTTGCAATCTTCTCAGAAGTGATTGCAACCACCTCGCTAAAAGCCTCTAATGGATTTACTCGTCCATTGCCGTCTGTTTTAGTGGTGATAGGGTATGGATTTTCTTTTTACTTGCTTGCGCTTGTAATGAGAGCACTACCTGTTGGTGTGGTATATGCCATTTGGTGCGGTGTTGGCATTTTGCTGGTCATGGTGACTAGTTTCTTTGTCTTCAAAGAAATGCCTGATTTGCCTGCCATTATTGGTTGCTTAATGATTGTTGGTGGCGTATTGGTCATTCAACTTTTTTCCCATACTAAAGCACATTAAAGTACGAGATTCGGAAATAAAAAAAGCGGGGCGAGTCCCCGCTTTTTTCATGGTGTTCGCTAAGAATTAACCTAGGCGAGCAGCAACAACATCCCAGTCTACCAATTTCCAGAAACCTTCTAGGTAGTTAGGACGGCTGTTACGGTAGTCGATGTAGTATGCGTGTTCCCATACGTCACAGGTCAACAATGCGGTATCAGCAGTTGTTAGTGGGGTTGCAGCAGCAGATGTGTTAACGATGTCTAGAGAACCGTCAGCTTTTTTCACTAACCAAGTCCAGCCAGAACCGAAGTTACCAGCAGCAGATGTATTGAAAGCTTTTTTGAATTCTTCCAAAGAACCCCATTTTGCATTGATAGCATCTGCTAGTTTGCCAGCTGGTACGCGTGCATCACCTGCATTTGGCTTGAAGCCTAGCCAGAAGAATGTGTGGTTCCAAACTTGAGCTGCGTTGTTGAACAAGCCACCAGCTGGTGCTTTTTTAACGATCTCTTCCAGAGAAAGCTCTTCGTTCTCTGTGCCTTTGATCAAGTTGTTCAAGTTGGTGATGTATGTCTGGTGGTGTTTGCCGTAGTGGTATTCTAGGGTTTCTTTAGACATGTGAGGAGCTAGTGCGTCTAATGCGTATGGTAGTTCTGGCAGTTTGTGTTCCATTTGCTACTCCATTATTTAGTTTCTAACAGTGAGGTTGGCTGATTGTTATATGGCATCAACCAAAGAAAAAGGATAGCGGACTTATATAACTAATGCTTTTAAGCTTATAAAACAAGCAAATATGCTGCTTCCGTCATCATGCTTAGTTTATAGAACAACGGTTTGACCGACAATAGTTGACTAAAATGATAATCTATTTTTTCAGAAATTTTCAGTTTGCTTTGCTTGTGAGCGAAGACAATACCCCCCCTTTATGCTATCTTGCTGCCCATACCAACTTGCAAGTATCGAAGCAATAGCGCGGTTTTCGTCAGGAAAAGCATTGAATCTAAGCCGCTATGTGCTAAGGTATAGATAATGATAACTATGGAGCATTCATGAGTTTGCTTGCATTGGTTCTAGCGTTGTTGCTAGAGCAATTTCATCCGTTAGGCAGTCGAAATCAGTTTTTCCTCCTATATACCCGTTTTTCCAACCTGATTGAACGGAAGTTCAATGCCGGTGAATATGTTCACGGCGTGGTGGGCTGGTTACTGGCGGTTGTCCCCGCTTGTTTAATCGCTTGGGCAGTGTATGCCGTCTTGCACCGTATTAATCCATTTTTGGGGTTAGCTTGGAATGTAGTGATTCTTTACCTCACCATGGGATTTCGGCATTTTTCTAGTGCTTTTTCCGGTATTTCAGAGTCGCTACAGCAGCAAGATTTGCATAGTGCACGTGAATTGCTATCTGGTTGGACAAATCAACCAACAAGCGAGATGACCGAGTCGGAAGTCTCTAAAGTGTCTATTGAACAGGGGTTAATCGACTCGCACCGCTATGTGTTTGCGACGATCTTCTGGTTCTTAATGTTGCCAGGCCCAATTGGTGCTGTGTTATATCGTTTATCGTCTCGTTTGTTCGATAAATGGGGTCAACGAGCAGAGCGAACGGACGATTTGTTTGGCCGCTTTGCTGCGACGATGCATAACTTGTTAGATTGGATACCTATCCGTTTAACAGCGGTTAGCTTTGCGATTGTGGGTGATTTTGAAGATGCGGTGTATTGCTGGAGAGCGCAGGCGGCAAACTGGGCAAACTACGCTTACGGTATCTTACTCGCGAGTGGTGCTGGCGCTATTGGAGTGAGACTGGGAGACCCTGTTCACCAAGACCATACCGTGAAATATCGCCCTGAGTTAGGTGTGGGGGACGAGGCTGATCCAGACTATCTAAAGAGTGCTGTCGGACTAATTTGGCGTGGTGTTTTGCTATGGTTATTAGTAGTGCTGTTGCTATCGTTATCCCATGCGATCTAGTTGATAACAGTTCTTCAATTTTTAAAAAACCGCTGAGAAATCAGCGGTTTTTTTTATGTCTTTTTGCGGTTTGCTGAATAAATAAGTTTACAACTTTATGCGAGGTGAAAGACTGGGTAAAGGTTGGGCGAATACTTCCAAAAAATCGATATGCTTTTAAATTCGATAATACCGTTGAGTTATTTAAAGTGGCAATTCATCTGTAATTAGATGTCATGTCAAAAATGCCAGCGTAGCATGTATTTTGTATATAGTGATTTTGGGGAACTACAAATGAAGCCGTCAAACCATCGCAAAACAAGGCGAACACATCCAAAACTAATTGTTACATTGGTAGCTGCTGGTTTGGTCGAAATGGCTGCTTCTCCTGTGTATGCTGATTCTCCCTATCCAAGTGTTCCTCAGTACTCGGCGGTTACCGTACCCCCAAATATTATGTTGCTATTTGATGATTCTGGATCAATGGCGTCTTGCCCCTCTGGCAGTTCGTCCCCTTGTACATCAAAATTAAGTACAGCAAAAAGCGTATCAACTACATTAATTACAAATAACAGTAGTATGAAATGGGGGCTTTTTTCGTTTCAGACGGTTTCTGGTATTATGCGATCGCCTGTTAAAAGTCGAAGTGCGGCTGCTGATTTAACTGAGATTAATAATAAAATCAATGCATTAACTGCCTCTTATATTACGCCATTAGCATCGACTTACAATGAAATTACTCGATACTACCGTGGGCTAACTTCTCTTTATGGTAGAGATACTGATCCTTTAACAGCGGGTACCCAGAATACTGCATACTCGTCACCAATTCAGTACCGATGCCAAAAAAACTTTGTCATTATTGTGACGGATGGCGAGCCGAATGAAAATTCATCCGTGACTTTCCCAACGGAGTCCGCTTCTAATACTTCCAAGTTGCCTTATCGTGATAATGCAACATATCCGGCCAGCTATAGTACGCGTAACACTACCTCATTAGCTTATCTTGCAAAATTTATGCATGAAGTAGATTTGGTCCAAGGGGGAACAGATGCAGATGGTGTTTCATTTGATGCGACTGATTTTCCAAAACAGACGGTTGCAACCTACATGGTTGGATTTGATGCGCCTAGCTCTGCAAACTCTGTCTTTACAAATACGACAAGTTGGGGGGGCGGTGAGTATTACACAGCAAGCAACCAAGCCAGTTTGGTGAGTTCTTTAAATTCGATTCTGCAGAGCATTTCTAATCAGGTTGCGAACTCAAGACAGGTGATTGCTAGTACGTCGACGGTTGAGTCTGGTACCAAAATGATCAAGGGTATTTATGATACTTCTGACTGGCATGGCGATATTTTAATTGCTGATTATAATGGAGGTAATCCAAGTTGGGGTTCTGCCACGAGTGCTATGACGGTGATGAGAGCGGCGGCCGCCGCTAGTTCTACTTGGTGGAGTAACACAAGAGTTGTCTTAACAGGATTGGTTTCAGGAACGACTACAACACCACTTGTTTTCAATAAATCGGTATTGCCATCCTACACTGCATACTGGAACTTGTTAGGCTCAACAACCGCTGCAAAACAAAATGTGGTGGATTTTATACGTGGTAAACAAGGAATATCAGGCTTTAGAACCCGCCTAGATTCTGCTAGCCAAGCCCAATTACTTGGTGATTTCTTAGATACGAACCCTGTTCATGTAGGTGCGCCAAGTGGCTCTTCTAATCTAACTGATTACGCCACTTTTAAAACTAATAATGCTTCTCGGGCAATGGTATTTGCTGGTGCGAATGATGGCATGCTCCATGGATTTAGTACATCTTCTGGCTCCGAGATATTGGGGTATGTTCCTTCATCTGTGTACGGTAACTTACCTGACCTGACTAGCACTAGTTATGGGTCCACAGTGGCACACAACTATTTTGTGAATGGACCCTTAATCGCGACAGATATTAAGATACAACGTTCAGGGGAGTCCGCTGCGAGTTGGAAAACCATTCTTCTTGGCTCTCTTGCTCAGGGCGGTAAGGGGGTATTTGCACTAGATGTGACAAGTAGTGCTAACTTTACAGAAACAACCCCAAGCAAGACTGTCATGTGGGAGTACACAAATAAGCATGATGCCTCTGTCGGTTATAATTTCTCAAAAGCATTAATCACAGTCGCAAGAACAAGTAGCACCACAGCTGAACCGGTGGCAATTATTCCAAGTGGTTATGATAATAATACGACCGACTCTCCAAATGATACGATCTCGGACTCATCTTCTACCAATAAACTGTATGTAATTCGGTTAAGTGATGGTTCTTTAATTCGTTCTATTAATGTGCCAATCACTGGCGCTGGACTTTCAGCGCCTGCGGGTCTTGATGTCGCTCAGGATGGCATTATCGACTATGTATATGCGGGTGATATCAACGGGAATCTATGGCGATTTAATTTAACCTCTAGTACGCCAAGTGCATGGTCTGTTGCAAGTAGCCCCATTTTTGTGGCGAAAAATAGTTCAAATGAAACTCAGCCAATTTTTTATCGGCCAGTGATTACAACCGCTAAAGACAGTAGTGGCAATAAGTTGGGAACCATGATTGTCTTTGGGACTGGTAGATTACTTACAACGGCTGATAGAACTAGCACATCGACACAATCACTTTATGGTGTATTGGATCGATATAACAGCTCTTCTGATTCGTTCACTTCAAATAACTTATCTAGATCTAACTTAATCCAGCAAACGATTAATACGTCACGTGAAATTGATGTGACGGATACTGCCAAGTTAGTTGGTAAGTACAGAAATATTTCCACAAACTCTGTTGATTTAACAGATACAGGTGTATTCGGTTGGTATATAGACTTGCCTGATTCTGGTGCACGAGAGGCGGCCAATCCACGCATCGAAGAGGCTAGTGATGGATCGATTTCTGCTGTGTGGTTTCCAACGGGACAACCTGTGTCATCTGGTCAATGTACTGCCGGAGGTGAAGGATGGCTTTACTCTGTGAATGCACTAACAGGAGCGCCTTTAACTACCTCATTCTTAGATATTGACCAAGATGGTTATGCTGAGGTTGGGGATAATTTAGATTTCAATAATGATGGTTCTGTAACAGAATCGGCTGTTGATTCTGCTGCTGGGTACAAACTAACCTTTTATCCTGGGGAGCTATCTCGAATTGGGCTTTCAACGACGACAGTCAGTAATGGGGTTACTTCCTCTACAGGATCATTTGGGGATTCAGGAAGCTTTGTAGCATTGAAAGATTCAAACGACTCTGGCGTATTTACCCAAATGTCTGGTGGTGGCGGAACCTCTGGAAATACAGTAACGGTAGCGCAAACACCGGTAAATGGGACAACAACACTAGGTTCAGCTACATCAACTACTACATTGACGTTTAATAATAGCTGCTTAGGGACATCGTGCTCTTCAAGCGCTGCTAGCAAAGTAAAGGTAAATCGAATTTCTTGGCGCGAATTACTGTAGTCGATAATGAGCGAGTCTTAGTGAGTTGCTAAGGCTCGCTCATTTTTTTGTTATTTCTTTTTTGATTAATCTTGCCAATGTTGCCCTAGGCGTTTTAGAAGATCATTCTTCGTCATGTATCCAATCAACTTTCCATCTTCTCCTATCACAGGCACCCGCTCCCCTTGATGGGTGACAAATACATTAATCGCTTCTTCTACGAGGTTGTCTGAGCGAATTCTTGGGTAATTCATTCGAATATAGCAATCAGGTACATTGAGCATTTCTGCTAAGGCTTGTTTGCTCTCTAGCGCTCTGAAGTCATGAAGAGAAATCGCACCTAAAAAGCGAAACTCGTTATCGGTCACATAGATATGTGGCCAAAGATAGGTTTTAAATAGTTGGTCAGCTATTTCGATGTTCGGCGGATAGGCCAAAGTGGGCGGGTCTTTTTTGATTAGATGATCGATGGGTGTTGTACCTTGGTGGCTTTCTGGTAAGGCACGCGCGTAAACAGATGTGCTGCCAAGCCCTTTTGACAGAATAAACCCACATACGGTTGAAAGCATTAGCGGCACAATGGCTTGTGGGGCTTGTGTCATTTCAAACAGCATGAGGATTGCCATTAATGGCGCATGTGTTGTTGCACCTAAAAATGCCCCCATGCCACAGATAATCCAAATCGCACTGTTTGCCATATTTGGCTGAAAAAAAGCAGCGATATGGAATGCGATTGATCCCATGATTGCGCCGACTAATAAGGAGGGGGTGAAGATACCGCCAATGGCACCTGAACCAGTAGAAACCGCTGTGGCGCTGACTTTATATAACAACAAGACAATTAAAGCGGTAAGCGATAGCGGGTTTGCAAAAAGAAAGTTGACCGTTTCATAGCCATTTCCCCATACCGCAGTTTCACCAACAGATAGCACACCAACAATTAGCCCACCAACACCAAGTTTTCCCCAAAGTGGAATCGGGGTTTTTTGAAATAGTTGTCGCGTGATATTTAGGAGTTTTAGCAAAATAGGCGCTGCAACGCCGGCAATCATGCCAATCAGTGCGTACCAATACCAGCTAATGCCTAGGTGTTGAGCTAGTGCAGGGAAATGATAAATAGCCCCTTCTCCGATGAATGAGCTAGAGATAAGCTGGGCAACTGCAGCGGAAATGACAAGCGGCGCAAGGGTTTCAAACGTGATGGTTTGTAAGATGATTTCACTAACAAAGAGGGCTGCTGCGATGGGGGTGTTGTAGGCGGCGGTGATGCCTGCTGCTGCCCCACAGGCAACGAGTAACCTCTTGTTTGGAAGATGAGAAAGGAATTGATTCAGTAATAATGAGCCGCTTAAGGCGGCCAACTGAATCATCGATGCTTCTCGTCCAATCGAACTCCCTGAGACAACCGAAATCGCTGACGAAGCGGCACGAAGTAAGGATTGCTTAATTGGTAGACTGCCGTTACCTAGGGTAATGGCTTCCATATAGTCGGTTTGTTCACCAGCTTGGTAATGCACTTTTTGCAAGATATAGCCTGCAAGTATTCCACCTAATGCTGGGGTGAGTATCTTTAGCCAGTCAGGCAAGAGGCTGGCCGTATGAACCGGGCTATCGGGGTGCTGATATAAGAAGAGGCTCAATAAATTGAGTAACCCGCGAAACCCTTGCGTCGCTAAAGCGCCAATGGCACCAATGACGACGGCGATACAAAGCGTAACGACGAGTTTGTTGTATTGGCTTTTCCGATGTCTCATGTGGTAAGCCTGACTAGAGGATGACATGATTGTACAGTGAAAAAAAACACCCATCGAGGAGATAAATCGATGGGTGTAAGGAGAGAGGGGTATTATTTAGCTAGTGCTTGTTTAACGGCTGCTAGACCATCACCACCAGTGGTGGTTTGTACACCTGCTAGCCAGCTAGCAACCAATTGTGGGTTGGCTTTTAAAGCTGCTTTTGCGGCGACTTTTGCATCTTGTTTTTTGTCTAGTACATCAGTGATGATGTCATTTTCCATATCGACGTTAAATTTGATTTGTGTGAACAATTTGCCTAGGTTAGGACATTGTTTAGCAAAACCCTTACGTGACACGGTATGTACACTCGCACTGCCGTAGTTCGGGCCAAAATAGGCATCGCCATCCGCTAAGTAAGATATCTTGAACTTGGTATTCATCATGTGTGGTTCCCAAGCCAAAAAGACAATCCATGCTTTATCGGCAATTTTGCGAGACACCTGGCTGAGCATACCGGCTTCACTTGATTCAACTAATTTCCAGTCTTTCAAACCGAAATCATGTTTGATTAGCATATTTTGAATATTACGGTTTGCAGGGGCGCCAGCTTCAATACCGTAGATTTTGTTTTCAAATTTGTCGGCGTTCTTTTGTAAATCATTAAAGCTTTTTACCCCTGCCGCTGCGACATAGGCAGGCACCGCTAATGTGAACTTAGCTTGTGGTAAGTTGGTTTGCATGACTTCAATGCTGCCATCTTTAATCGAGCCTTCCACCATCGGTTTTTGGGCGGGCATCCAGTTACCTAGGAATACATCTGTTTGGCCCATTTGTAAGCCACGGAATGTGATAGGGACCGATAGGTTATCTACTTTGGGTGTGTAGCCCAGCGCCTCTAATACCACTTCAACCATTGAGTTGGTTGCTTGAATATCCGCCCAGCCTGGTTCAGACATTTTGACGGTTTTGCAGCTATCTGGATCTGCTGCCATCGCAATGGTGGAAATACTTGCGGCAATGGTGGCAACAGAAAACTTAAAAAGGGCAGTGCGACGCATAATGACTCTCTCCTGACATTGAGGGTTACTGCAACATAAATTAATTAGTTAAGCTAGTGTTTTCACGGTCAAATGCAGTGGTTAACTGCATTTGCCGCGTAAAAGGGTTAACCGCCGTGACCAAAGACTCTTGGGAATCTGGCCATGGCTTCTAAGGTGTCTAGTTCAATATGATTTCTCATATATTTCTGACTAGCATCTTGGAAGGGTTGGAAGTCCCATGCTTTACGATGCCCTTTTACTTGAGCTTCATAATGGAACTGGCGACGTTTTTGACTTTGTAGAACCGATTTGGTGAGCGTGGCTAAGTCCCAGCGCTCTGCAATTTCAGCATGGAATTTGGCGACTAGATCTGCATAATCGATTAATCCAGCTAAGTTTTGCTTTTCTAGTGGATCTTCTTCTAGATTAAACAGCATGTCGGGATCTGTTGGACTATAGATAAACTTCCATGGGCCGCGACGAATCATGAGTAGCGGAGCAATGGCGCCTTCGCCTAGGTATTCGCCAATCACTTCATCGTGACCGCCGTTTTGGGTGAGGTGTGGCCATAAGCTACGACCATCTAGTTGCTCTGGGTGTGCAGGTGCGTCTCCGTTGTATGCTATGTCGTAGACGGTTGGCAAAATATCTGCGAGTGAGACAGATGCTTTAATACGACCAATTCCAAATTTTTCAGGTGCGGAAATGATCAGTGGTACACGAGTAGCTCCCTCGAAGTAACACATCTTGTACCAAAGACCACGTTCGCCGAGCATGTCGCCATGGTCTGCTAATAACATCACAATGGTGTTCTCGCTTTGACCGGTATCTTCTAGCGCTTGCAGAATTTCTCCGATTTGATCATCAACAAATGCCACTGAACCATAATAAGCATGGCGTGCATTACGAACTTGTTCATCACTAATCGGACTGTTATCCATATCGCTTACATGACGCAGACGCAGGGTATGCGGGTCTTGCGGTACATCTGCGGCGCTAACCTTTGGCATGTCGATTTCATCATGCTGATAGCGATCCCAGTATTTTTTAGGAATGGCGTAAGGATCGTGCGGGTGGGTCATCGAAACTACCATGCAAAACGGACGTTTATCGTCAGTTCTGACTAGGTCATAGAGCTTTTGTTTAGCCGCAAACACGACTTCTTCATCAAAATCTAACTGATTGGTCCGAACACACACACCTGCATCCGTGACAGAACTCATATTGTGATACCAGCTAGGACGATCTTCTGGTTTGCTCCAATCCGGTGTCCATCCAAAATCGGCAGGGTAGATATCTGTGGTGAGGCGTTCTTCAAAGCCATGCATTTGATCTGCGCCACAGAAATGCATCTTGCCGGACAAAATAGTGTGATAACCCGCGTGGCGTAGATAGTGGCCAAACGTCAGGACTTCGGATGGTAGTTCAGATGCATTGTCATAACCACCAATTCTGCTTGGCAATTTGCCAGACATAAACACATAGCGGGATGGCGCGCACAACGGACTATTGGTATAGGCTGACTCAAATACTTGGCCATTGGCGGCTAGCTTATCGATATTTGGTGTTTTACAGACCTTATTGCCATAAGCAGCTAACGCACCAGGGGTAAGCTGGTCTGCCATCAGAATCAAAATGTTTGGTTGTTTACTCATCGCCGTGATATACCTATGATTCATCATGATTACTTATGTTAATCATGTAGTTGAACGAACAATGATTCATAATTTATACATAGATAGCCTTGCTGTGAACATGGGCTTTTAATATGAAGACATAAGAAAATCTGATGGCAAACTTGCAAGAAATACCCGGCTTACAAGCGCTGCAATATTTTGAGTCAGCCGCTCGGCACTTAAACTTTACAACGGCCGCACAAGAGCTTGGCACGACTCAGCCGGCTATTAGCGCGAGAATCCAGCAATTGGAGTCTCGCCTTGGCGTGCCGTTATTTAAGCGCCAGCATCGTGGCGTTGTGTTAACGCCAGATGGCGCACGCCTGATGCAAGCGGTACAAGAAGGGTTGGGGATTATTGCGAATGTCACTGAAGATATATTAGCGAGGCAAAAGAAACCGGTATTAACGGTGGCAACCGACTTTGGTTTTGCCGCCTATTGGTTGATGCCAAGGTTGGGTGCATTAAGAGATTTTATTCCCGATTTAGATGTTCGGATTGTCACTTCTCAACAGGCCATTGATATTCGAGATGGGATGGTGGATGTCGCCATCGCATTTGGAGAGGGGAACTGGCCAGGGTGTGTCGCTGAAAAACTACTCCCTGAGCAAGTCATTCCCGTCTGTACGCAAGTATTTAAAGAGACTAAAGGCTTAGACCAAATGGCCGCTTGGGCAGATATCCCTCTCATCCACTTAGAAAGGCCTAACCCCGTTCGTTGGCTTGGATGGGACGATTGGTATTCATCTCATCATTGGCCAATCCATCATCAGGGGCACGATGTTACCTTTAATAACTACCCATTAGTGATTCAAGGCGCAATGGCAGGGCAGGGGGTTGCCCTAGGTTGGGTACCGCTAGTACAAGATTTGCTTCAGCATGGACAGTTGGTGCGTGCATATGATGAGCCCTTAGAAACTGAAAGGGGCTATTTCATAGTGTTACGAGAAGATACACGCTTAGCGGGTTACATTAAGCTATTTCGAGATTGGATTCGTGGTGCTTGTGGAGTGGGGAGATAGACTATCTCCCATAATGATTAACGCTGAGTTTGGTCTGGCCTATGGAACCAACCATTCGGCAGTGAGACTTTGATTTTCTAACCAGCAAAATTTCGCTCGACGCTGATTAAATGGCGCCAAGTAAAGCCAATGCAATTCAGATACTTTGATGGTGATAACGGCAAAATGCTTTTTGCCCGGCAAACTTTCAGTGTCGGTTGGTGCCCTGTAGGACAAATCTCTCGCTAGTCCATTACCCGGGCGAAGTAGTTTTTCGCCTGGTCCAGGAGTCACCAAGTAGGCTCTTTTTGAGTGAGGTTTGGCTTTTTGCCAATATTGATCCGCGATTGCATCTTGCTGATGAATCGTCGCAATCCCTTTTAATTGCACCTGAATTTTCTGAGCGTGATCATAAAATTGCATCACAAGATGCTGCTGGTGCTGTAAGTCTTTAATTTTCTGACTACGGATATCCGTATAAAAAATGACTTCACGGGTAGCCGATCTAGCCGCGCGCAATACAACGGTTCGTACTTGTGGAAAACCCATTTCATCAACAGTAGCAATTACGGGTAAATGCGCTCCCACACGAGGGTCATTTACACCTTGTTCGATTAATCGCCATGCATGGACGAGCGTTTCATCCAAATTGTCAAAAAATGGGTTTACCATCCCTTTTATCGCCTAACTTATTTACTTGCCGGAAAAATATTCAAAATACCATCTAGGCCTACATGGTCAAATGCAGCAGATGCTACCGCTTTTAACACTTTTTTGCCTCTAAACGCAACAGAGAAACCTGCTGCTTCGAACATCGCTTTATCATTTGCTCCATCACCAAAAGCGATTGTTTGTTCTTTGTTTAAGCCAAGATCATCCGCTAAGCGCATTAGGTGGTGTGCTTTTGCATTCGCATCAATAATATCGCCCAAGACGTTGCCGGTTAACTTGCCATCAATAATTTCTAATTCGTTGGCAATTGTCCAGGTTAAGCCAAGTTCAGCTTGTAAGCGACGGGTAAAGTAGGTAAATCCACCAGAAATCAGTAGGGTTTTGATTCCTTGCTCGTGCACCGCAGCTAACATTTCTCTCGCGCCTGGCTGCAACTGAAGACGCTCTTCGTAGATGGTGGCTAATACAGACTCATCTAGACCGGCCAATAGGGCAACACGTTCCCGAAGGCTAGAAGAAAAATCTAATTCCCCTGCCATTGAACGCTCTGTAATGGCAGATACTTGCTCTTTCAAGCCATTCATATCTGCAATTTCATCAATACATTCAATAGTAATCAGGGTCGAGTCCATATCCATCGCAACCAAGCCAAACTCGTCTAATGACATGGCTGGTGCAAAAACATAGTCGATTGGCAGTTGTGCACAAATTTCATCAACAGCAGGTTTCTGATACTTATCGACACCTGTAAAACGGTACGCAAATTCTGACGGCTGCTCTACGCCTGTCGCACAAGCTGCTTTTGCCACTTGTTGTAAAATGGGGAGGTCAATGGCTTGTGTCGATTGTAAAATTAGATTCATTGTTAACTCAGTTCTTTCAGTAGTTCTTTAATTCTGGCAATGCGAATACCTATTTCAGGTAGCTTGCTTTCAACTTTCAGCTTTTCCGGCCCTGCTAGCTTGTAGTGACGCTTCGTCTGTATCAGCGTAATAATCTTCATCGGATCGATTGGCGGATTTGGCTTAAATTGGATACTGATGCCGATATCGGTTGCATCAAGCTTCACGATACCCAATGGCTTTGCCATTAGACGGATACGGTGGGATTCTAATAACGCTTGTGCAGGATCCGGTAATAAGCCGAAACGGTCGATTAACTCTTGGTGTAATTCATCTAGCTGCTCGAAGGAATCACAGTTTGCCAACCGTTTATACATGACCAACCGTTCGTGAACGGATGGGCAATAGTCATTTGGTAGTAGCGCCGGTACGTGAAGATTAATCTCTGAAACCACTTCTAATGGTTGAGAGAAATCAGGTTCAATGCCTTTCTTCAATGCTTTTACCGCTTGGTTCAGCATCTCTGCATAAAGATTGAAACCAATCTCTTGAACTTGGCCGCTTTGCCCATCGCCTAATACTTCACCTGCACCACGAATTTCCAAATCATGCATTGCTAAATAGAAGCCAGAGCCAAGCTCTTCCATCATCTGGATCGCTTCTAATCGTTTGATTGCTGCCGTGGTCGTTTTCTCTGGGGTGAGTAAGTAAGCGTAGGCTTGGTGGTGGCTTCGACCGACACGTCCACGCAATTGATGAAGCTGGGCTAAGCCAAACTTATCTGCGCGATGAATAATAATGGTGTTGGCGTTAGGAACGTCAATCCCTGTTTCAATAATCGTTGTACAAAGGAATAAGTTAAAACGCTGTTGGTAGAAGTCTCGCATGACCTGCTCAAGATCACGCTCACGCATTTGTCCATGGCCAATACCAATGCGCGCTTCAGGGAGTAACTTTTCTAACCTTTCGCGCATATTTTCAATGGTATCTACCTCGTTATAAAGATAGAACACCTGTCCACCACGTTTTAATTCACGCAGTACGGCTT
Organism: Leeia speluncae; assembly: GCF_020564625.1. NCBI lineage: Bacteria > Pseudomonadati > Pseudomonadota > Betaproteobacteria > Neisseriales > Leeiaceae > Leeia > Leeia speluncae. The sequence continues at coordinate 78,681 of NZ_JAJBZT010000009.1, read as the reverse complement.
CTCGGATAATGCCGTCCGATTCATTTGCCACAAATGTTTTAATAGCCAATCGGCGTTGTGGAGCGGTGGCAATAACCGAGAAATCACGCAACCCTTCCAACGCCATCCCTAAGGTGCGAGGAATTGGTGTGGCGGTGAGTGTTAACACGTCTACTTCTGCACGCAGGGCTTTGAGCTGTTCTTTTTGGCGGACACCGAAGCGATGCTCTTCATCAATAATCACTAGACCAAGACGTGAGAATTTAATATCGCTCTGAACAAGGCGGTGCGTACCGATCACAATATCGGCAGAACCTTCTTCAAGCATTTTCATCGCCTGAGCTTGCTCTTTTGCCGTCCTGAACCGCGAAAGTTCTACTACCTTAATTGGCAAATCTGCAAAGCGATCGCAGAAAGTTTGATAGTGTTGTTCTGCTAGTAGGGTCGTCGGGACGAGAACGGCTACTTGTTTGCCGTCGGCAACGGCCACAAAGGCGGCCCGTAAAGCGACTTCTGTTTTACCAAAACCAACATCGCCACACACCAAGCGATCCATTGGTTTGCCAGAGGTCATGTCTTTAATGACGGCTGCAATGGCAGCGGCTTGGTCTGGTGTTTCCTCAAAACCAAAACCATCAGCAAACGCAGCGTAGTCGTGCTCGTTTAGGCCAAAGGCGTAGCCTTGGCGAGCAGCACGTCTAGCGTATAAATTCAGTAGTTCAGCAGCGGTATCTCGTACTTGCTCCGCTGCTTTTTTCTTCGCCTTTTCCCATTGGCCAGAGCCTAGCTTATGTAGCGGGGCCGCATCTGCAGATACGCCTGCAAAACGAGAAATCACATGTAGTTGAGAAACGGGGATATAAAGCTTGGCGTCATCCGCATAGCTTAAGTGCAAAAACTCCGTCGCACCCTCACCAAGATCCATTGTGACCAAACCAAGATAACGACCAACACCATGCTGCTCATGTACAACCGGATCACCTTCTTTTAATTCAGAAAGATCGCGTAACAAGTTTTCAGTGTTAGTTTTCTTGTTTTGTCTTTTTTGCTGGGCTCGGTTTACATTGGCGTAGAGTTCTGCCTCGGTGATTAGATGGAATCCATCACAGCTAAAACCTTGCTGCGGCGTGCCGGCAACAATAGAGAAATGCGCTTTGCTACCCAAGAAAGAAGCAAAATCATCGGCAATTTCTGGTTGAAGGCCATATTCTTTTAGAAAATTGAATAAGGTTTCTCGTCTACCTAGTGACTCAGCAACAATTAAAATGCGCTTTTGGCTGCTATTGACCAATGTCTCGAGGCGAAACAATGGGTTTTCGGCTTTTCGATCGACTAATACATCGGGTGTTGCCGAGGAAACCGTAATTTCATTTTCAAGTTTTGCATCTGGGATACTGAGCATTCGGTAATGCTGAGTATGGGCAAAGAATTGTTCCGCACTTAAAAAGAGTTTATTTGGTGCAAGGAGTGGAAAGTCTTTGTCGCCTGATAACAATTTAAAACGGGAATTTGTATCTTTCCAAAAGCCCTGAATCGCATCATCTAATTGATGATGTAACACCAACAAGGTTTCTTCTGGCAAATAATCAAACAGAGTCGCTGTTTCATCAAAGAATAGCGGTAGATAGTATTCAATCCCTGCAGGCGTTAAGTTATTGCTAATGTCTTTATACAGACGAGACTTCGTTGGGTCCCCTTCAAACTGCTCTCGGAAGTTGCGTCTAAAGGTTGAAACCCCAGTTGCATCTGTTGGAAACTCGCGCGCAGGCAGCATACGAATTTCGGGAACCGGATAGAGCGTTCTTTGGCTATCTACATCAAAAGTACGAATCGTTTCCAGATCATTGTCAAACAGATCTAGCCTAAACGGTAATACCGCCCCCATCGGGAATAGATCAATCAAGCTGCCTCGAATGCTAAACTCACCCGGAGAATAAACCTGTGTGACATGTGTGTAGCCGGCAAGGGTAAATTGCTCACGTAGTTTCTCTAAATCTAAGCGTTGCCCTTTACTCAGCATAAAGGTATACGCCGCCAGATAAGATGGCGGGGCTAGACGATAAAGCGCGGTACTTACCGGAACAATGGCGACATCAAAATCTTTGTTTTGTAAGCGATACAGCGTTGCTAGACGCTCAGAAATCAAATCCTGATGAGGGGAGAAGTGATCGTAAGGTAGTGTTTCCCAATCCGGCAATACACTTATTTTTAAGTCTGGCGCAAAAAATACCAGTTCTTCCTTCAAGCGCTGTGCATTTTGGGCCGACGCACATAATACGGCGATTGGCGCGCCCGTTTTACTTATGTCTGCAATGGCTAAAGCATCAGATGCGCCATATAGTGGTGGCCATCTAAGGCGATTCCCCACTTTGGTGGCAGTTGTAAAAGGGCTTTGTAATGAAAGAACTGCTTTTTTTGTCATCATTTACCGGTGCGATGGAAAGCAAACTTGATCAAGCGGGATATTATACGCTGCTAAGTCATCTCTTTGCGTGTCAATTCGTTTACTAATTGTGTTATCAAAGATTTGACAATATTTCACCGAAAGCGGCTTGCGATCCGAATGTCGCTTCCTTACACTCGAGACATCCCAATTATTCATTCAATCAGAAGGATTGATTATTATGTTACGTAAATTATTTGCTACTATTTTTGCTTGTTTTAGCATGGTTTGTGCGATGGCGGCAGTGAACATCAATACGGCGACAGAAGCACAATTAGAAACGTTAAAAGGCATTGGTCCAGCAAAAGCGAAGGCTATTCTTGAGCACCGCACCAAAAATGGTCCTTTCAAATCGATTGAAGCATTAAAAGATGTAAAAGGAATTGGTGAGGCAACCTTTAATAGCATCAAGGGTGAAATCAGCACTTCTGGCGCCACCATGCCACCAGCTGGCAAGCCAGATGCTAAGCCAGCAAAACCGGACGCTGCTAAAGATGGCAAGAAACCAGAACCAATGAAAGACCCAAAAAAAGCTGAAAAACCAGCATCTAAGCCTGCGCCAAAAGCTGATAAAGCAATGAAAAAAGATGCATCAAAAGACGCTCCAAAAGATGCGAAGAAAAAGCCAGAAGAGAAAAAACAGTAAGCTGCTTATTGCTTACGATCAGAAACCGCCTTCCCCGGCGGTTTTTTTACGTCTTCATTTAAAGAAATGGAACCTAATACAAGGATTCTTAGTCTTTTCTATTCTGAACCCCGTGTTTTCCTTTACAATTTAACGATTATTATTTTTATTGCACGCTAGGCGACTTAGATGACATTCAAAACACTTTCGAATACGGTTGGCAACACCCCCCTAGTCGAACTCGTTAGACTTCCTTCGCTATTTGGGGTGCCCGCTTCAACGAAAGTCTTGGTTAAACTAGAAGGCAATAACCCAGCTGGATCGGTAAAAGATCGACCAGCACTTTCTATGATTAAGCGTGCCGCAGCGAGAGGCGACATCCAGCCTGGTGATACGTTGATTGAGGCCACAAGCGGCAACACAGGGATTGCCCTTGCCATGGCATCCGCCATGATGGGCCTTAAAATGATTTTAATCATGCCGGAGCACCTCAGCATTGAGCGTCGCCAATCGATGGCCGCCTATGGTGCCGAGATTATCCTTACGCCGAAAGAAATTGGCATGGAAGGCGCAAGAGATTTAGCGCTTCAAATGCAACAAGAAGGCAAAGGGAAAATCCTAGACCAATTTTCAAACCCTGATAATCCGCTTGCCCATTACGAAGGCACCGGCCCAGAAATTTGGCGAGATACAGAGGGTTCGATAACCCATTTTGTTAGTAGTATGGGAACAACGGGTACCATCATGGGCACTTCAAAGTATTTACTAGAACAAAATCCATCGGTGCAGATTATTGGCGTTCAACCGGAAGAAGGCGCGCAAATTCCGGGGATTCGTAAATGGCCTGAAGAATATTTGCCTTCTATCTATGATGCAAGCCGAGTCAATAAATTAGAGTATGTTAGCCAAGAAGCAGCGGAAGAGACGACAAGACAACTAGCCAAAGTCGAAGGCGTCTTTGTTGGCGTGTCTTCCGGTGGTGCATTGTATGCAGCATTGCAAATTGCAAAAGGGCAAGAGAATGCGGTGGTGGTCTCTATTGCATGTGATCGTGGGGATCGTTACCTATCAACGGGCATTTTTCCCGCCTAATATAGTAAGCAAGATATGATCAAGTCCCTTGTTCAATGGCTAGCGCTAGGACTACTACTCATGACGAGTAGTGCCTTTGCAGAGCAAGGGATGCTTATCCAGTTAGGCGCTATTCAATACCCAGGGATTTCCTCAGGACCTGCACGTCTTTTCTGGGGGGGGAATGGAAAAGCTGCACAACTGTCTGTCAAAAACGTAGTCGTTTCCGGTGAGCGTTTTCCAGAAGTAAGCATTCAATGCGCAGCGCTGACCCTTAAAACCAGACAGGTTAGCTGTAAAGACGGTTCCATTGCCTCTAAATCATTACCTGCCGCGTGGCAGTCATTAAAATTTGCGATTACTTACGATGTCTCTGGTGTGATCGATGTCGCAGCGACAACCGGTAATGGCAAACTTAGTTTGCAATATTCTCCCAATAAAAAACAGCCGAACATTACCGCGCAGCTTCAAAATCTTCCTGTGAGTGTCCTGCAGCCATTTGTTGCCGCTTCTCAACTTCAACTCTCGTCGGGGGATTTGTCTGGGAAAATCTCTTGGCAATTAGCCGATGGTCAAACCCATGCCAACATAACCGTATCCAAATTAGCGTTTGGAGATGAGTCTGGAAATAAAGCCGCTCAAGAGGTCTCGATCAACAGTCAAATCATCGGCAAGCTTTCAAATAGTGGCTGGCAAGGCAACGTGAATATGAATTGGTCGCAAGGGGAGCTTTATTTTGCGCCATATTATGCAAAGACCTCGCCTGACAAGGCCATCTCTTTTAATGGCGATGTACTTTGGGATAAAACCAATAAACGAATTCAACTCAGTCAAGGCTCATTAACGTGGCCTGGACTTGGTGCTGCGGCACTTGGCATGACGTTTGTAGATAGCCAGTTAGATGCTTTAAGTTTAAAAACGAAGTCTTTGTCGCTAGCCTCTAGTTACCAAACCATCTTAAAACCACTGTTAACAGATGGTGGTTTGCTGTCTGATTTAGAGGTTCAGGGTAAGGTTGATTTAAGTGTTGATTTTTCGGATAAAAAACTGAAGGCAATTGATTTATCGGTACATCAACTGTTTGCCGAAGATAAAAATGGGCGAATTGCAATTTATGATCTAAACGGGGTGATTCCCTGGCGGGCCAATGGGGCTTCAACGGCTAATTTGCGTTTAAATGGTGGAAAGGTTTTGGGGCTGCCTGTGGATGATACATCCATTGCTATTAAGCTAAAGGGCGATCAACTAGAAATTCCAACGTTAGATATTCCGTTAATGGGAGGGCATTTTTCGCTCTCAGGATTAAAACTCAAAAAAGAGCAAAATGGATGGTCTGGAGGTGTTGCCGGTGAAATAAAGCAGGTCTCGATGCCTAAAATGTCCGCTGCCCTTGGCTGGCCAACCATTGAAGGCGAGCTGTCTGCTAGTCTGCCTCGAATAGTCTTTGATCCAATAGAGCTAAAAGCTTATGGCCCAATTGAACTGGATTTGTTTGATGGGGTCTCATTCTTAAGAAATCTTAAATTAACAGAACCATTTGGGCGTGCGCCAAGGTTTACTGCCGATCTTGAAATGCAAAATCTTGATCTGGGCAAATTAACCAAGACCTTTTCTTTCGGCGCGATCGAAGGAAAATTAGATGTCACGGTAGATGATTTAACACTTGTCGATTGGCAAGTGACGGGTTTCGATGCCAAGGTGCAAAATAGTCCGGGCGACTATCGGAAACGAATTAGCCAGAAGGCGGTTGAAAATATTGGAGAGCTGGGCGGTGCTGGTTTCTCTGGGGCATTACAACGAAGCTTTTTACGTTTTTTTGATAGCTTTGGATATTCAAAACTTGGTTGGTCATGCAAACTTGTGAATAATGTATGCCATATGACTGGTATTGCGGATGCACCGAATGGATATTATCTAGTGGTCGGTGGCGGGGTACCTGCCATCAATGTGATTGGATTTAACCAGTCCGTTCACTGGTCTGAATTACTTGCTCGTATTAAGCGGATAACTGAAGGTGGAAAACCTGTCATGCAATAGGTCTTCCGCGAGATTGATCGTAACGATAGAAAGAAAGTGACACAAATAATGTTGCAATCAAATGTATTAAAACCGATGTTGGTAGGTGGCCTACTTGCGATGAGTCTTGCCGGGTGCGTGACCATCAATATTTACTTCCCAGCAGCCGCAGCAGAAAAAGCTGCTGATAAAATTATTGATGAAGTATTGCAAGTGAAGCCAATTGCTAAAACAAATATTGAAAAACCGGCTTCTAACTAATACTTCAAACTAACTTGTGAAAAAGTAAGAGCACGCACAAGAAAAGGGAATTCTTCATGAAAACAATGAAAACGTTCTTCTCCGCTATTGCTGTTGCCTCGGCAATTGGGATCGTTATGCCAGCCTATGCTGCTGCTGATTTAGATGTGAACACCCCAGCTGTTCAATCTCTCACCCAAAGCATGAAAGCAAGAACGGCAAAACTTGCCGAATATTATTCTTCTGGTGCAGTAGGTTTTGGCAAAGATGGCAATGTAGTCCTTCGTGATGCCAACCTCGTCCCTCTGCCAAAGCGCCAAGAAGTTAACAGATTGGTATCAGATGAAAACCAAGATCGCTCTGCGTTGTACCGTGAAATTGCACGAGCAAATAATCACCCGGAATGGGAGCAAGATATTCGCCAAACGTTTGCCCAACGTTGGGGGCAGCGTGCCCAAGCGGGTTGGTGGGTTCAGCAAACAAATGGCAGCTGGTCTCAAAAATAAGTACTAGCAAAGGTCTAATATGAGGCGCTTTTTTACACCAATTATGCTGTTAGTCGCAGGTGCTGTATGGCTTTTGTCCGAGTTGGAGTGGGTTAGTGCTTATGCTGTATTCTGGCCTGCGTTACTTGGTGTGATTGGTGTGTCTATTTTATTAGATGAAGGTGTCCACCAGCTTAGTTTCCCAAGTGGGGCTGGTTTTATCTTGGCCTCTGTACTAATGGGGTGGCGAGCTGTTTCTGATATCCGTTTGGGTATATTGATGCCCGTTTGGCTAATTGGTTTCGGAATCGTGCTGCTGATAAATCGCTCTGGCGCTATTCCTCCGCCCACAAAACACACCGCTAGTTAATCAACAACGCATTTGCACTATTATCTATTTGGTAAATATAAAGTCATTATGATCGATAAACTTCTCTCGTTTCTACCTGCAAGACGGTGGGTCAATTTACTTGCTGCCGGTGTCTGTGCAGCATTAATGGCATATGCACTTTATTTGCAATATTACAAATTTCAAGAACCATGCCCCTTATGTATGTTGCAGCGGGTAGTGATTGTTTTCATGGGGGTTATCTTTTTTATTGCAGGTATTCATCACCCCGGTAAACGCGGCGCAACCGTTTACGGTGTCATCATTGCGCTCATTGGTCTTGTCGGCGCGGCTATTTCTGCAAGGCATGTGTGGATTCAGTATTTGCCACCAGAGCAAGTGCCACAATGCGGTCCTGGGCTTTCTTATATGCTAGAAACAATGCCTTTTGGATCTGCTATATTGCAGGTACTCCATGGTTCTGGGGAATGTGCGGATAAATCCTGGATGTTCCTTGGGTTGACTATCCCTGGTTGGACCTTCTTATTTTTCGTGGCACTCAGCGTGTTGGCTTTAGTGCTGCCTAGAAAGCGTTAGTAATGACAGAAAAGAGTTTTTTCGAAAAGCATGTGTTCTTCTGCTGTAATCAACGGGCAGAAGGAGAGGGCTGCTGCAATAATTTTGGGGCGACAGACGTTCGCAACTACGCAAAAGATAAAGTGAAAGCGCTTGGATTAGCAGGCGAAGGCAAAGTAAGAATTAATAATGCAGGCTGTTTGGGGCGTTGCGATGATGGTCCCGTTATTGTCATCTACCCAGAAAATGTCTGGTACACCTATGTAGACAAAGAAGATGTCGATGAAATTATTGAATCGCATCTGAAAAATAATCAAATTGTTGAACGTCTAAAACGCTGACCTCTAATAGATCATGAGGTAAATCAAATTACTTCATGATCTTTCAATATACGTTTATCATGTACTAATCGAAGTTCTATTCGATTCATCAAGCTGGAAAATTTCAAATGAAAGTGGATACATTCAATCTGATGATTGATGGCCCTGTTGGGCAATTAGAAACGATTTTGATGACGTCACCACTCCAAGCGGTGAAAGGGATTGCATTAGTGGCGCATCCAAATCCGACGCAAGGTGGCACCAATACAAATAAGGTGGTTCAGACTATCGCCAAAGCATTTGCTAGAAAAGGTTATGCTGTGTACTGCCCAAACTTACGTGGCGTGGGTAATAGTGCGGGTGAATTTGATGCTGGTATTGGTGAAACAGATGATATGGCTGCTGTGTTAGCGTATGCACGCCAAAGTTATGGCAATTTGCCGTTGATTTTATCTGGTTTTTCATTTGGCACTTTTGTGCAGGCATCATTAGGTGCCCGGCTTACTGCTGCTGGTGAAACATTTGGGATGCTGTTGGCTGGTCCCGCCGTGAAAAAATTTGATGTACCAAGCGTGCCGGCAGAAACACTCATTGTGCATGGAGAAGAAGACGAAGTGATTCCTCTCCAACATGTATTGGATTGGGCAAGACCACAAAAATTGCCGGTGGTGGTTCTGCCTGGTGTCTCACATTTCTTCCATGGTCATCTAGGACAGTTGACTGACTGGGTTAATCTTAAATGGCCGTCTTAAGTGTAAAGCAACTCTGTAAAAAATATGGTGATCAACAAGTTGTTGATCACCTAGATCTTTCTATTCCCAAAGGAATTTGCTTTGGCTTACTTGGCCCAAACGGGGCCGGTAAAACGACCACGCTTAAACTTTGTCTTGGTTTAATTCGGCCTGATGGTGGAGAAATTGAATTACTAGGACATGCCGTACCTCAAAGTGGTCCGTTAGCACGTGTGCGGGTTGGGGTTGTTCCTCAGTTCGATAATCTGGATCCTGATTTTTCTGTTGGCGAAAATTTGGTTGTTTTTGGTCGATATTTTGGATTGTCAGCCGCAGAAGTAAGGCCAAAAATTCCTTCGCTGCTTGCTTTTGCAGGATTGGAAGGTAAAGAAAAAAGCCAGATACGTGAATTATCTGGCGGTATGCGTCGCCGTTTAACCCTTGCTAGAGCACTGGTAAATGATCCTGAAGTGATTTTTTTAGATGAACCTACAACAGGGTTGGATCCTCAGGCTCGCCATCTTATTTGGGAGCGACTGCGTCAATTGGTGGTGCAAGGTAAAACGCTAATACTCACAACACACTTTATGGATGAGGCAGAAAGGCTTTGCAGTCGGCTTGCGGTGATGGATCATGGAAAGCTTGTTGTAGAAGATTCGCCAAGGGACTTAATTGCAAAGCATATTGAGCCGGTTGTGGTAGAGGTTTTTGGCGATGATCTACTGGCATGGCAACAACAAAGCCAACTGCATACCATTGCACGAGTAGAAAAAGCAGGCGAGACCCTCTTTTGTTATGTTCAAGAGGCGCAGCACGTACTTGATAAATTAGCTGGTTACCCAAATTTACGCTCTATTGTTCGCCAAGCAAATTTAGAAGATGTCTTTATTAAACTGACTGGCCGAGAGCTAAGAGATTGATTTCCCAACGGCTTCCATCAATTGCTGCTGTGTTAAGTAAAGCGCTCCGCTTTACACTGAAGCTATTGGCTGGTGCAGGAAGTCTGTTTTTCGTATCGCCAGTAGGCGCATCTACTATTTCGCCTGGTAATGTAAGTTTGCACCCTGATGCGTTTGGTTTGTTGATTGCCGCAGGCGTGTTAATTTTTTCTGCGCTGGCAGAGATTGTCTTAATACGTTCTAAAAGTCATATCGATTTTATAATTGTAATTGTTGTCGCCGCGCTTTGGTCATTGCTGCGCTTAAGTATGCCGACACCTGCCGAAGGAATTGGTGCCTACACCTTTTTGACTTCCATTTTGACCGGCGCACTGTTTTTGTATGCGCGGCGCTTATTAGATTTGCCTGCGCAACAACCGGGTCTTGCTCGCCTTACGCTAACAATGACGTTTTTGTCTGTGCTTGTCTGGATTCCAGCCTTATTTCTAAAATCAACCGTGTCCCTTTTTCTCATCTTGCTAATGAGTGCAGGTGGGTTAGGATTTATCTCTTGGATGGCGCTGAAGTTAGGCCGTCTATTTTTTGCGGAAATACTATTTTTCTTCATCGGAAGCGCTGTCTTTATCTTTCTCCAAATCAGCGCATTAGCGGGTGTGATGATTGGCAGCTTTTATCCGTCTCATGATTGGATTGTGTTACTGCTTGCCTTAATGGGGCTGGCTTGGCGAATCGCGATTACAGCACAATTAAAAGTCATGTTTGATGAAGAGTTAATGGCGAAAGATCAACTGATATTTGAATATCAAGGACAGGTAGAGTTTCAGCAAAGTACCGAGTTGATACTTAACCAACGTTTAGAAAAACGTGAGCTAAAAATTAACAGTCTAAAAAATCAGCTTGTTGATTATACAAAGCGGCACCACCACCTTGAAAAGCAGTTGGTGCAAAGTGAAGAGCTGATTCGTCAATTTAGTTATTTTGATTCTTTAACAGGCTTACCCAACCGAGCACTTTTTTCTAACCAGCTTGAACAATTAATTGAGCATGCTGAAAGTGCCAAGCCAAAGCAATTACTGCTATTGGGAATGATTGATATTGATCACTTTGGGGTGGTGAATGCCGAGCATGGTCCTGAGTTGGCGGATGAATTACTTAGCCAGGTCGCCAAGCGGTTGCAATCTATTTTGCCGATCAATACATTAATTGCGAGATTAGGTGGCGATGAGTTCGCTTTTGTTTTGCAAGACATCGGTAGTGCTGAATTAGCCAGAGGACTCATACAACGATGGTTGTCAGAGTTATCTCTACCATTTCGGGTAAATGGAAAAACAAGCATTGAGTTGTGTTTCACCTTTGGGATGGCGGTTTATCCTGATGACGGCGTCACAGCAAGCAAAATGATGCAGTGCGTCGAGTCTCATGTAACGACTTCAAAAGAATCTCGTTCTGATTTGAAGTTATTTCAGACGGCCAAGATGGGGCAAGGTAAGTGATTAGATTATTAAGAAGGGACGTAAGTTTTGCTGACTAAACGCGCGCTGGCTGTTTGGCTTCGTAATTTTGGAGTTTGGAAGAAGCTAGCCATCCCTTCTGTTCTAGGTAATATCATTGAACCCATGTTGTATTTGGTTGGCCTTGGTTATGGCCTAGGTTCAATGCTTCCTTCCGTTGGCGGATTCCCATATCTGCACTTTTTGGCCGCAGGGATTGTCTGCCAAAGCACCATGAACTCCGCAACCTTCGAAGCATTGTATTCGGCATTTTCAAGATTGCACGTTCAGCGAACATGGGAGGCAATTCTGCACGCGCCTGTCTCGATTGATGAAGTACTGATGGGCGAGTGGCTATGGGCTGCGAGTAAAAGTTTTCTTTCAGGTTTAGCAATCCTTTTTGTAATGGTCGTATGGGGGATCACTAGCGTTGAGCATGCCTTATTTGCTGTGCCTGTTGTTTTCCTTATTGGGTTGTGCTTTGCTGGTATCGGTCTAATCGTGACCTGTGTATCTCCAAGCTATGATTTCTTCATGTACTACTTCACGCTGGTCATTGGGCCAATGCTGTTTGTTTCTGGTGTGTTTTATCCTGTTTCTCAGTTACCTGATTGGTTGCAGATATTCAGTCAGTTGCTTCCGTTAACGCATGCAATTGAATTGCTGCGTCCTGTTTTGCTAACTGGGGAATCAGTACATCCTCTGCAAAATATCGCAGTACTTGTTTTCTATGCATTGGTAGGGTTTAATGTTTCTCGATTTCTAGCGCGTAGAAGGTTGCTTCGGTAGTCTCTCTACAACGAACTAGTGACGTCACCTTTGAATAATTGTGAAAAAATGAAGTTGTCGTTTTACCGGAACCCGAGTTTGCGGTAAAATAACCCATTCAAATCCTGTCAGTTTTTCTCCCATGACCAAATTCGTATTTGTCACCGGCGGTGTAGTGTCTTCTCTTGGTAAAGGCATCGCAGCCGCTTCTCTTGCAGCGATTCTGGAGTCACGTGGTATCAAAGTCACCATGCTGAAACTGGATCCTTATATTAACGTTGACCCAGGTACCATGAGTCCATTCCAACACGGTGAAGTTTTCGTGACGGAAGACGGTGCAGAAACCGACTTGGACTTGGGGCATTATGAGCGTTTCATCACTAACAAGATGAAAAAAGCGAATAACTTCACCACTGGCCAAATTTACGAGTCAGTAATCAAGAAAGAGCGCCGCGGCGACTATCTTGGCGGCACAGTGCAAGTTATTCCTCATATTACAGACGAAATTAAGCATTTCATTGGCTTAGGTGCTAGTGAGGCTGAAGTGGCTATTGTAGAAATCGGCGGAACAGTGGGTGATATTGAATCCCTTCCATTCCTTGAAGCCATTCGCCAAATGGGTGTTCAGCTTGGCCGTGAAAACACATGCTATGTGCACTTGTCTTATGTGCCATATCTTGCTGCTGCGGGTGAAATTAAAACCAAACCAACTCAGCACTCTGTAAAAGAGTTGCGTGAAATCGGTATTCAACCAGACGTGTTGATTTGCCGTATGGATCGTCCGTTGCCTGATGATGAACGTCGTAAGATTGGCCTTTTCTGTAACTTGTCAGAAAACGCAGTGATTTCTTGTTACGATGTTGATTCAATCTACAAAATTCCAAGTGTGCTTAACCAGCAAGGTTTGGATGAAATCGTTTGCCGTAAGTTGAACCTAACCCCACGTCCAGCTGATTTGTCTATGTGGGAAAAACTGGTGTTTGCTAAAGCAAACCCAGAGCATGAAGTTAACTTGGCAATGGTTGGTAAGTATGTTGACTTGGCGGATTCTTACAAGTCATTGACCGAAGCGCTTGTTCATGCTGGGATTCATACCCGCACAAAGATCAATATCGAGTACGTTGATTCTGAAGAGATCGAGCGTGACGGTGCGGCTTGCCTAAAAGGTAAAGATGCCATCTTAGTACCAGGTGGTTTTGGTAAGCGTGGCGTGGAAGGCAAGATTAAAGCTGTTCAATTTGCTCGCGAAAACAAAATCCCTTACCTTGGCATTTGCTACGGTATGCAGCTTGCGTTGATCGAGTTTGCGCGTCATGTTGCCGGCTGGGAAGGTGCATCTTCTACCGAATTCAATCTAGAAACGCCATATCCAGTGGTTGCGCTGATTGATGAATGGGTTAATCACGATGGTAAAATTGAAACACGTGATGAAAACTCAAATCTTGGCGGAACAATGCGTCTAGGCGGTCAAGAGTTTGTGATGAAGCCAGACTCATTGATTAGCAAGGTATATGGTGGTGAACGTTATGTAGAGCGTCATCGTCATCGTTATGAAGTAAATAACCATTATCTTCCTAGACTAGAAGAGGCCGGATTAATTGTCTCTGGTCGTTCGGCAGGGCACGAAGCGCTTTGTGAAGTCATTGAGCTTGCAGACCATCCATGGTTTGTTGGTGTGCAGTTCCACCCAGAGTTCACTTCTACTCCGCGTGTCGGACACCCATTGTTTAAGTCATACATTGAGGCAGCTGTTGCATACAGCGAATCAAACAAAGGTTAATTTATATGCAACTATGTGGTTTTGAAGTCGGCCTGAACCAACCTTTCTTTCTTATTGCAGGCCCTTGTGTAATCGAGGGTGAGCAGTTTTCAATTGATGTTGCTGGTCAACTGAAAGAAATTGCTGAAAGCTTGAATATCCCATTTATATTCAAGTCGTCTTTCGACAAGGCAAATCGTAGTTCAGGCGCTTCATTCCGCGGTTGTGGTATGGATGAAGGCCTAAAAATCTTAGAAAATGTACGCGCAAAAGTGGGCGTTCCAGTCATCACCGATGTTCATGATATTGAACAGGTGAATCCCGTTGCCGCGGTGGTAGATGTCTTGCAGACGCCTGCATTTCTTTGCCGCCAAACTGACTTTATTAAAGCGGTAGCATGTTCTGGTAAGCCTGTTAATATTAAAAAAGGACAGTTCCTTGCGCCATGGGACATGAAGCACGTTGTAGACAAGGCGAAGCAAGCGAATGGTGGCTTAGATAACATCATGGTTTGTGAACGTGGCGCATCATTTGGCTACAACAATCTAGTATCTGATATGCGTAGTTTGTCTGTCATGCGTGAAACAGGGTGTCCTGTCGTGTTTGATGCGACGCATTCTGTTCAATTGCCTGGTGGGCAAGGAACTAGCTCTGGCGGTCAGCGTGAGCATGTACCTGTTTTAGCGCGTGCTGCCGTTGCTGCTGGCATTTCTGGTTTATTTATGGAAACCCACCCTGATCCTGCAAAAGCATTGTCAGATGGACCAAATGCTTGGCCATTAGGGAAAATGAAAGCACTGCTCGAAGTGCTACAACAAATTGATCGCGCAGTTAAATCTTCGACCTGGCTGGAAAGTGAGGTGTAAAGATGTCTGAAGTGAAAAATTTAGAATTGGTCGTTACTCGTACAACGAGTAAGCATGCTGCTGCCATTATGCTAATTGGCGAAATGGAAGCTGAATTAGTTGGGCGTTATGGTGACTACCAAATTAGTCCGTTTCGTCTGGCGGATGTAGACAAACCTGGCAACGCGCTGTATTTAGCAACATGCGATGGCGTGTTGGCTGGCTGTGGTGCCTTAAAGCCAATTGAAGCCGATACGGTTGAAATCAAGCGTATGTATGTACGATCAGCTTTTCGACGCATGGGTGTAGCTAGTCGTTTGCTTTCTGAGTTAGAAAAAGCTGCAAGAAAATTTAGCTATCATCGAATTGTGTTGGAAACCGCAAATCGTCAACCAGAAGCGGTGGCTTTGTATGAGCGAGCGGGTTACTCACGCATTCCTTCATTTGGTGAATATGTAAATGAGCCAAGAAGCATCTGCTTTGAGAAAATTTTACCGTAAAAATCAGATTAAATAGGGACTTGGCTTAACAAGTCCCTTTGATTTTCTATCCCCCTTAAAGTTGTTAACTCAAAATCTACAAGGAAATATCACGCATGAGTTCTATCGTTGATGTTATTGCCCGCGAAATTTTAGATTCTCGCGGTAATCCGACTGTTGAAGCTGATGTATTGCTAGAGTCCGGTGTGATGGGGCGCGCTGCGGTTCCTAGCGGCGCATCTACTGGTGAAAAAGAAGCGCTTGAATTGCGCGATGGTGACAAAAGCCGTTATCTAGGTAAAGGTGTTTTGAAGGCTGTTGAAAATATCAACACCGAGATCTGTGAAGCTATTATTGGCTTAGATGCTTCAGAACAAGCTTTTATCGATCGCACAATGATTGAACTAGATGGTACAGAAACGAAGAGCCGTCTGGGTGCGAATGCGATCTTGGCTGTTTCTATGGCCGTTGCCCGTGCAGCGGCTGAAGAAGCTGGCTTGCCACTTTATCGTTATCTAGGTGGTGCAGGTCCAATGACATTGCCAGTGCCGATGATGAACGTGATTAACGGCGGCGCGCACGCTAACAACAACATCGACTTCCAAGAGTTCATGATTGTGCCTGTTGGTCGTCCTACATTCCGTGAAGCATTGCGTTGCGGTGCGGAAGTTTTCCATGCACTGAAAAAGCTAATTGCAGATAAAGACATGTCAACTGCAGTGGGTGATGAAGGTGGTTTTGCACCAAATATCGAAAGCCATGAAGCTGCGATCGAATTGATTCTGACAGCTATTTCAAATGCTGGATATGTCGCTGGTGAAGATGTAGTACTGGCGCTAGATTGTGCTGCATCTGAGTTCTACAAAGATGGCATGTATGACATGAGCGGTAACGGTCTGAAATTGACCACCGAGCAAATGGTCGATTACTTGGCTTCTTTGGCTGACAAATACCCAATTATCAGTATCGAAGACGGCATGTCTGAGCACGACTGGGATGGTTGGAGAGCATTGACAGACCGTTTGGGCGATAGCGTTCAATTGGTAGGTGACGATGTTTTCGTTACTAACCCTAAAATTTTGAAACAAGGTATTGAGGCAGGTATTGCTAACTCTATCTTGATCAAGGTTAACCAAATTGGTTCTATGACTGAAACCTTGCAAGCAATTGATTTGGCTAAGCGCTCAAACTACACCTCTGTATCTTCTCATCGTTCAGGCGAGACAGAAGATAGTACGATTGCTGATTTGGCGGTTGCTACCAATTGTATGCAGATCAAAACAGGTTCACTGTCTCGTTCTGACCGTATGGCGAAATACAACCAACTACTACGTATTGAAGAAGAGTTGGGCGATATGGCTCGCTACGCTGGTCGTGATGCGTTCTATCATATCAGCTAATATTTATCCCATTTCTTCGTGAAATGAAATGAATCTAAAAGCAGAACTGCTAGATGGCAGTTCTGCTTTTACATTATTTATGCTAGATTTATAAAAAATTTTGGATTCTAGTCGTGTTCCTGCGTTTACTTAGTCTTTCTTTAGCTGCACTTATTGTTGCTCTTCAGTACCCTTTGTGGTTGGGTAAAGGAGGGTGGTTTAAGGTATGGCAACATGAGACCCAGCTAGAACAAGCTGAAAAAGTGAACGAAGGGTTAAAGCATCGAAATGATGCTTTAGAAGCCGAAGTAATGGATTTGAAACAGGGTTTTGATGCGATTGAAGAGCGTGCCCGTCATGAACTGGGCATGATTAAACAAGATGAATTGTTTATCCAAATTTTGAATACCCAAAATACAACGCCAGCTCCCGCCCAAGCTACTTCCAATGTGGTGAAGTCTGAAGATTAACAGGTAATTGTTTTAAGTGGCTTGCCCAAAGTAAGTGAATTTAAGGGTTGGCTAGTTTATTCAATGCATCTGAGCCATTCTTACGCAAAGATTTTTGCATCTCTCCAATATTTACCTCCTGATTGGTCTATTATTAATCTGTTGAGCTAACGCCTAAATCTGTTTATTACAAAGTGATTTTAAAAGCGTTGTGTTCGCCATGTTTACTGATTAAGATTGCAATTCTTAACAAGTTCAAACACTCTTTTTTTCATTTACAAGTAACTGTTTTACAGGTGCTGAATGGCTGATTTTTCTAATCCAGCTGAAATTGCTCGAGAAACGCTTAAGCAGATGGCAATGAGTCGTCTGCTTCCTACTCCTGATAATTATCGAAAAACCTATTGCCAAATCGCTGGCGTGCCTGTTGAAGATACGCACCCCGTTCTACAACTACTGACTGAACGATTTTCAAAGCTCCAAAAGCCTGCTTTTGAATTGCAGCGCACGAAACAAGTACTTGATGACCATTTGCAATCAGGTAATTGGAATGCTTGGATTGAGAAAATCTTAGAATCCCTTGCTGACGCTAGTGACGTAGATAGCGGCAAAGGGAATGCTTGGGCTGAATTAGTCCGAGATCTAATCAAGCAGTGGGATCTTCGGCAAGCGGGTTGGACAACACCGAAGAAAAAAGAAGCACTTGAAAAGGTGCTTATTAATTTTGGAAGTAAGCCGGATTTATTGTTTACCAAATTGGATGCCTTGGTCACCGCTTGGTCGGACAATGTTCAACTAGATGATATTTTGCAAGAAGAGCTGGAGCCTACCCCTTCCTCGGAGATTAAAGGAGATGCAGGGCAGGTGTTTCAAGCTTGGCGTGATTTGCTGATTTATACCTTAGAGTATGGAGTGGTCGCTCGTCTTACTACTGCACCAGATTTGCATGAAGAAGCAATGGCATTAGTTACCCGCTTGCGAGAAACAACCGAAATGAAAGGGCTTGAAGCCTTTTCAACAGTTGCTAAGAAATTTTGGTTAAAGCTAGAGTTAAGAAATGAGTCTGATCAAACATTAATGTTGGGTCTACAAAGATTACTACGTTTACTGGTCAATAACATTTCTGAATTGGTTGCAGATGATAGCTGGATGCAAGGGCAGGTTGAAGTCATCCGTGCGGTTATTGATCAGCCTTTAGATAGCCGTTTCTTATATGAAATGGAAGAGTCCTTATCAGAGTTGATTTTTAAACAAGGTCACTTAAAACAGAGCTTAGTTGAGGCTAAGCATACGTTTAAGAATATGATCACAAGCTTTATTGATCGACTAAGTACGATGGCGTCGAGTACTGGTTCTTACCACGACAAGATTGTTAGTTACTCTTCTGAAATTAAACAAACTGATGATTTAACTAAAATTGCCTCTATCGTCGATCGCTTGATGGACGATACACGTTCTATGCAGCTGGATATGCTTCGTTCGCGAGATGAGCTAGTGAAGGTGAGGGAAGAGGCGGAAAAAGCCTCGGAAAAAGTCACTGCACTGGAAAAAGAAATCGAGTTAGTGTCCGAGCAAGTAAGAACGGATCAACTCACTGGAGTATTAAATCGCCGAGGCATGGAAGACGCATTTGCGACTGAGTTGTCTAGGGCTAATCGTGAACATAAAAAACTGTCGATTGCATTACTTGATATCGATAACTTTAAGAAGTTGAACGATCGCCTTGGTCACCAAGCTGGCGATATGGCACTTGCTCATTTGGCTAAGGTGGTCAAAGATGTTTTACGGCCGACAGATTCAGTTGCTAGATATGGTGGTGAGGAATTTGTCATTTTGCTTCCTTCTACTCCTGTCGAAGAAGGTGTTTTGGTGATGCAACGTGTACAGCGTGAATTAACTAAACGTTTCTACTTACATAATAATGAGCGTGTGCTAATTACCTTTAGCTGTGGTGTTGCCGAATACCGTGAGGGGGAAGATGAGATGGATGTGATTGGTCGTGCGGATAGTGCAATGTACCAAGCAAAGTTATCCGGCAAGAACCGTGTAGAAATTAGCGAATAATTCAAAGAAGCGGTAAATACAAAATAGAAGGGCGGCAATCATTGCCGCCCTTTTTCTTTTTAGCAAGCTTGGAGAGGTTTTTTAGTGGTTAAATAATGTTAAGTCTTTGTATTTTATCAATATATTTAGTCTGGCATGTTTTGTGCTTTTAATTGGATGACTAGTGAGGGGTAAAGCATGGTGAATTCAATAGATGGACACTTTCGATTTTTAGAGAGCGCCTTGAAAGCAAGGTCGTATCGCCAAGAAGTCTTAGGTGCCAACATTGCCAATGCTGATACGCCAAACTACAAAGCAAAAGATTTTGATTTTAAATCTGCGCTCACTAATGCATTAGGAAATAGTAGTAACGGCCAGCAATTACAATTGCAAACGACAAATGGTGCTCACTTTGCCGGAGCAAGTGAAACAGGATTTAGTGGCGCTGAGTTGCAATACCGTGTGCCAAAACAGCCATCTATCGATGGAAACACCGTTGAGGCAGAAGATGAAATGGCGCGATTTACAGACAATGCATTGCAGTACCAAGCGTTGCTGAACTTCACGACTGGCAAAATTAAGACATTGCAGCAAGCAATGGCTAGCCAATAAACGATAAGAGGTAACTAACATGTCAATTATGGGAGTATTTCAAATCGCTGGCTCAGCAATGACTGCACAGTCTATGCGCCTGAATGTGGTGGCGAGCAATTTGGCAAACGTAGATTCGGCCACTAGCTCAACTGGCCAACCGTATAAAGCGAAGCAAGTAATTTTCCAAGCAATGCCTGTAGATGGTTCTTCCACTGGTGCGATGGGCGTTCAGGTTAAAGAGGTAGTAGAAGATCCTTCTCCTGCAAGACTAGTTTATGAGCCTAGTAATCCATTGGCTGACGAAAAAGGTTTTATCGCCATGCCAAATGTGAGTGTGGTGGAAGAAATGGCCAATATGATTTCTGCTTCTCGTTCATACCAGGCAAACGTTGAAATGATGAATACCGCAAAAACCCTAATGACAAGAACTTTGTCACTAGGTCAGTAAGGAGTAGTTAAATGTCTACCACAGTTACCTCAACCGATAGTTCAAATCCGTATGCCTATTTGAACAGCAGTAGTACCACTACGACTGATTCAACTAGCTCTACCATTGAAGATCGTTTCTTGAAATTGCTTGTTACGCAGTTGCAAAATCAAGACCCATTGAACCCAATGGATAATTCTGAGACCACTTCGCAAATGGCTCAAATTAGCACGGTGACTGGTATTGAGAAGCTAAATACGACGATGGAGAACTTGGCTACCTCCTATGCATCTTCTCAATCCTACCAAGCGGCTTCTTTGGTTGGACGTGGTGTGATGACATCCGGCGATAATTTGACGCTGGAGGATGGTGCCGCAAAAGGTGCGGTGGTTTTAGATGGAAGTGCAAGTAGCGTTGTT
Source organism: Leeia speluncae (assembly GCF_020564625.1). Taxonomy (NCBI): domain Bacteria; kingdom Pseudomonadati; phylum Pseudomonadota; class Betaproteobacteria; order Neisseriales; family Leeiaceae; genus Leeia; species Leeia speluncae. The sequence goes on along the minus strand of NZ_JAJBZT010000009.1, from coordinate 58,316 downwards.
GTTACTGTTAAAGACAGCTATGGCAATACGGTTGATACCGTGGATCTAGGTGCACAAAGTAGCGGTATGGTGGACTTTAGCTGGGACGGTGTTAACTCTGACGGCACTCAGTTAGAAGATGGCGATTATACCTTTTCTGTTTCCGCGACTTCAGGTTCAACCGCTGTTGAATCAACTACTTTGTCTTATGGAAAGATTTCTAGCGCGACATTCAGCTCCGCTGGTATCACGGTTAATGTGGCAGGTGTAGGCGATATCTCCCTGTCTGATATTGTTCAAATTCTGTAATTAGGGGAGATATCAAATGAGCTTCCAACAAGGTCTAAGTGGTTTAAATTCATCCTCTAAAAGTTTGGATGTGATTGGTAACAACGTAGCGAACGCTAGCGTGGTTGGTTTTAAACCATTTCGTGCAGAATTTTCGGATGCATTTGCTGCAAGCCTGAACACAGGCGGTACAAACAACATTGGTATCGGTAGCTCGTTAGCTGCGGTTACTCAGCAATTCTTGCAGGGCGAAATCACTTCTACTAGCAATCCATTAGATGTTGCAGTGAATGGTGATGGTTTCTTCCGCATGTCTGATAATGGTGCGATTAGCTATACACGTAACGGACAGTTCCAAGTCGATAAAAGTGGCTATATTGTGAACAGTGCGGGTCACCATTTGACTGGTTACGATGCCGATAGTAGCGGCAATATCATTTCTTCTTCACCTGTTGACTTGCAGATTGATTCAACAGATTTGCAGCCGCAAGCAACATCCACACAAACCGTCGGTGTGAACCTTGATTCTCGTTTAAGTGCCATTACAGCAACATTTGACTCGACTGATGCAACTACTTACAACAAGAGTGCATCACAAACCGTTTATGACAGTTTGGGTAATCCACATACACAAGCATTATATTTCCAAAAAACAGCCTCAAACTCTTGGAATGTGTACATGACAGTCGATGGTACGGCTGTTAATTTGAATGGCGCCTCAGCTGCCGCGACAATGACTTTTGGCACTGATGGTACATTGAGCACTGTTACATCATCAGGTGCAACAACAGATCATATTCTCTCTGCTTCTTACACAGCGGCAGGTGCTAATGCTCAAACGTTTGATATTGATGTTTCAAACTTCACCCAGTTTGGTAGTTCATATAGTGTAAATACACAAACCCAAGATGGTTATTCTTCTGGTCGTTTGAGCGGGATTACGATTGCGGATGATGGTACGGTGCAAGGTAACTATACCAATGGCCAGTCACGCAATATGGGTCAAATTGTGTTGGCCAACTTTACAAATCCGCAAGGCTTACAGGCGAAGGGTAGTAATGAGTGGGTGGAAACTCCAGATTCTGGGGGGGAAATTATTGGCGTTCCTGGTTCTTCAAGTCTTGGTGTTTTGCAGTCATCAGCCATTGAAGAGTCAAAAGTAGATTTGACAGAAGAATTGGTGAATATGATTACCGCACAACGTATTTATCAAGCCAATGCGCAAACCATTAAAACACAAGATCAAGTGCTTCAGACCTTGGTTAACCTACGTTAATTGAGTGAATAGCCATGGATCGTTTGCTATATGTGTCAATGACTGGAGCGCAGCATGCGCTCTATAAACAAGCGTCAACGACAAACAACCTCGCCAATGTAAATACTCAAGGCTATAAAGCCGAAACCAATAGTTTTCGGGCGCTTTGGGTGTATGGCGATGGTATGCCTACTCGTACATTCGCTGTTGATGCGACAACGGGATCAGACATGTCTCCCGGCACATTGATGCAAACTGGTCGTGATCTGGATATGGCCATTCAGGGTAAAGGTTGGTTTGCTGTGCAAGCGGCAGATGGTTCAGAAGCCTATACCCGAAACGGTGGTTTTCAGATGGATAGTGAAGGGACATTGATGACCGGTGCTGGCCAACCGGTGATTGGTGATGGTGGTCCTATCCAAATCCCTGCTAACGTACAAATCACTATTGGAAGAGATGGCACCATCTCTACTGTGCCAAATGGTAATGGTGTGACACAAGTTGCTGTGCTTGGTCGTGTAAAGCTGGTGAATCCAGATGAAAAAACGATGGTGCGTGGCGAGGATGGTCTCTTTAGAACCGAAGGTGGTCAGCCGGCAGAAGCCGATAATACGGTCGTGTTGGCGGGCAATGCTTTGGAAAGCAGTAACGTGAATGCTGCGAAATGTATGGTGGATTTGATTACCCAATCCAGACAGTTTGATATGCAGGTAAAAATGATGCAAACCGCAGATCAAAATGCTCAAAAAGCCTCACAAATTCTTTCACTCAGCAGCTAATAAAAGAAGAGTTGAATAATGATTAGATCGCTCTGGATTGCTAAAACTGGTCTCGATACGCAGCAGACCAATATTGACGTCATTTCCAACAACTTGGCAAACGTCAGTACCAATGGTTTTAAACGCCAACGTCCGCTATTTGAAGACTTGCTTTATCAGACGCTTCGTCAGCCCGGCGCAAGTTCTACAGGGCAAACGCAAATTCCAAGTGGGTTGCAGGTTGGTACGGGTGCCAGACCAATTGCCACCGAGCGAATTTTTACTCAAGGTAGCTTACAAAGCACAGAAAATTCGCTGGATATGGCGATTAATGGCTCGGGTTTTTTTCAAGTGCTTTTGCCAGATGGTACGACGGGTTACACGCGTGATGGTGCTTTCCAAAAAGATAGTACTGGCCAAATTGTGACCAGTAGTGGTTACCCACTTCAGCCGGCGATTACGATTCCTTCTGATGCGACGTCTCTCACCATTGGTACAGATGGTACGGTTTCTATTACGCAATCGGGCAGTTCAGCGACGACACAGATTGGCAATATCACCTTAGCTAACTTTATTAACCCGGGTGGTCTGCAAAGCCAGGGTGAGAATTTATTCATTGAGACCGCATCCAGTGGTGCGCCAACTGTTTCTACACCGGGTACGAATGGTACTGGTTTAATTAACCAAGACTATTTAGAAACCTCAAACGTGAACGTAACAGAAGAGTTGGTGAGTATGATTCAAGCGCAAAGAGCGTTTGAAATTAACTCACGTGCGATTACCGCATCTGACGAAATGCTGCAGAAACTCGTTAGCCTCTAAGTTTAAAGGTGGGATGAAAATGTTTGCTCGTTTATTGTCACTTACTTTTGTCGGCATGCTGTTGTCGGCTTGTAGCAATACACCAAAAAGTATTGTTGAAGGCCCCTTAACGGTACGACCCCCAAAACAAGTGGTGGCAGCTCCGCAAAACGGTGCAATTTATCAAGCCAGCAATAGTCGAATCAATTTATTCGAAGATCGAATTGCAAGAACGATTGGTGACACGCTCACAATTAGCATCGAAGAAAAGTTGAGTGCGAACAACAAAGCCGAAACGAAGACCAGTAAATCGAATACATTATCAGCGGGTTTGCCGACTGTCTCTGGTTCGTTAGTGCCTAGCGCATTAAGTAAGTTAACAGACTTGTCTGTTGATGGTTCCTCTAGCTCTACCTTCAATGGAAAAGGTGAAAGTACCAACAGCAATACCTTTACCGGCAGTATTTCTGTAACCGTGGTGGATGTATTGAATAACGGAAATTTAGTCGTTGCTGGTGAAAAGCAAATTGCCCTAAACCAAGAAACCTCGTTTGTACGTTTCTCTGGTGTGGTGGATCCACGAGATATCAAAGTGGGTAACACTGTTTCTTCCACTAAGGTGGCAGATGCAAGGATCGAGCAGCGTGGTGACGGGCAAGTAGATGCTTCACAGGCAATGGGTTGGTTATCTAAATTCTTCTTATCATTTTTACCGTTCTAAAGCAGAGTAAGGAATAGGCATGAAGCTGATTTTACGTTTGCTTTGTCTTGGTTTGATCGCTATCAATGGTGCGGCTTCAGCGGAGCGGATCAAGGATTTAGCAAACATAGAAGGTGTTCGGATTAACCAGTTGGTTGGTTATGGTGTGGTGGTCGGATTGGATGGGTCTGGCGATAGCTCGTCTTTAACGTCGCAAAGCTTAGTTACAATGTTGAGTCAATTAGGCGTGCAATTACCCGCCGGAACTAACTTATCGGCAAAAAATGCCGCACCGGTTAGTATCACTGCTACCTTGCCGCCATTTGCCCGACCTGGCCAGCAAATTGATGTCACCGTTTCTAGCCTTGGTAGTTCAAAAAGTTTGCGCGGAGGTACTTTGCTACTCAGTCCGCTAAAAGGTGCTGATGGGCAAGTGTATGCGATTGCACAAGGAAACATCTTGCTCGGCGGGGCTGGTGCATCTGCCAATGGAAGTAGTGCGCAAGTGAATCAGCTAAACGCAGGACGCATCCCTGCTGGTGCAACGGTTGAAAAGGCCGTGCCAACACCGCTTGGGCAGGGTGAGTTTATCAACTTAGAACTAACGACAACAGACTTTACTACAGCCGACCGAGTGGTAGATGCAATTAATCGTTCGGTTGGTGGTAATGCAGCGAGAGCCCTTGATGGTCGATTGATTCAAGTCAGAGCACCATCGGATTCAACAAAGCGTGTCGCCTTTATTTCTCAAGTTGAAAACTTGATGGTTGCACCTGCTACAGCATCGCCAAAGGTGATCGTAAATGCACGGACAGGATCAATTGTCATGAATCAGTCTGTGATGGTGGATCACTGTGCGGTGGCGCATGGCAATTTATCGGTGGTGATTGGTACGGATAATTCGGTTAGTCAACCAGGTGCATTGTCTAATGGGCAAACAGCAGGTACGGCAAACTCAAATGTTTCCATCAATGCAGATAAAGGCCAATTAGTGAGTTTGCCAAAAGCAACCAGACTCTCTGATGTAGTGAAGGCATTAAATGCGGTAGGTGCTACACCGCAGGATTTATTGTCCATTTTGCAAGCAATGAAAGCTGCGGGCGCATTGCGTGCAGATTTAGAAATCATCTAGTTAAGATTGATTTAATCATAGAAATAAAAGCCTTCCCAATGAAGGCTTTTATTTTTGGATCTTTCTTTTCATATATGGCATGTTTCCTGCTTATTAATTAGCAAAGGTCGCATATTCAAGGAAAGAAAATGAATCCCGCATTAACAGGCTCATCGACAATTAATTCAGCGCCATCATTGGCGATTGATGTTAATGCGATCGGCAATATGAAAGCGGGCGCTGCGAAAGGAGATGTTGCAACACTGCGTAAAGCCGCCCAGCAGTTTGAAGCACTCTTACTTGAGCAAATGATGAAAAGCATGCGGGCAACGGTTGGGGAAGATGAAATTTGGGATTCCTCTTCGACTAAAATGTTTCAAGGCATGTACGATCAGCAAATTTCATTAGATATGGCGAATAGTAAAGGGATTGGTCTTGCTGATATGTTGGTTAGGCAATTATTGCCGCAAAACCAACAAGTGGCGGCAACAGATGCCTTTACAGGGTTAAATGTACGCTCATATAACGGTCAAGCACGGCAACCAGCTGTAACTGGGATGGTAAATAGCATTTCAGAGGCATCTACCCAGTTGGCTGGCACGGTGAATCCAATTAATGAGGCACTTGCCGCTGCAAAAACAACGGTTTCAGATAATTTTATTGATCGCATTAGTGGTGGATTACAAACTGCTGCCAGTATGCTTGGTGTCTCACAAAGAATTATTGCTGCACATGCCGCCTTAGAAAGTGGCTGGGGCAAAAAAGAAATTAAAGATTCCAATGGAAAAACTTCATTCAATTTATTTGGAATCAAAGCGAATAGTGATTGGCAAGGTAAATCAGTAGAAACCTTAACTACTGAATATATCAATGGCTCACCAGTCAAAAAAGTGGAAAGGTTTCGCGCTTATTCGTCTTATGAAGAAGCGTTTGCCGATTATGCAAACTTATTGGCAAAAAATGATCGCTATCGCCATGCCCTCAATAAAGGGAATGATGCAACTGGCTTCGGCCTTGCATTACAGAATGGTGGCTATGCAACAGACCCAACATATGCAATGAAGCTAGCGAAAGTGGCTAGGCAAACTAGATTGCAAAATTTGTAATCGTTTGAGTAATTTGATTCAAGTTATACATACTCAAGTCGATATAGAGAGTAAGGAGTAAATCAAATGACGCTGTATTCAATTGGTCTTTCTGCGTTGAGTGCTGCCCAATTAGGTATTTCTACCACTGGGCATAATATTACCAACTCAAGCAGCACTTCGTACCATCGACAATCGATTACGCAAACTAGTCAAACCCCACAGTTGACCGGCTCGGGCTTTGTTGGTGCCGGCACGATGGTGACAAACATTACTCGTTCGTATAACGATTTCTTGGATAGCCAAGTTAGAACGGTGAGTGGGGAGGCTAGTTATCTCAGCACATATCTCAGCCAAATTTCGCAAGTAAATGATCTTATTAGCTCAGATAATAGTATCTCGACTGGATTGAGTACTTTTTATAATGCGCTTTCTTCTGTTGCGAGTACACCTGCGAGTGTCTCTTCTCGTCAGTCATTTTTGTCCTCAACAGAGGCGTTGGTGAATCAATTCAATACCATGGCAGAGAGGTTGAATGACTTGTACAGCGGCGCTGATCAGCAAATACAAGATTCTGTTGCGCAGGTTAATTCATACACTTCGCAAATTGCAAAGTTAAACGCCTCTATTGTCCGAATTGAAAGTACTTCTGGCAATCAGCAGGCGAATGATTTGCACGATCAGCGCGACGCGCTGGTCAATGAGTTAAATAAAATTATACAAGTGGATGTTACAGAGGACTCGTCTGGATTTTTCAATATAACAACCGGTAATGGTCAGAGCTTAGTTGTTGGTACGACAGCAAATGAAGTTACGAGCAAGCGCTCTGCCTCCAATCCACAAAAATCGGACATTTATTTGTCGAATGGCGCATCTGATATTCTGTTGGACTCAACTAGTTTAAGTGGCGGAAGTTTAGGTGCGCTAATTGATTATCGTGACGTAACGGTAACCAATGCGAGAAATGAACTGGGCAAAGAGGCAATGGTCTTGGCCAATGCCTTTAACGAACAGCATAAGTTAGGCCAAGATTTGAATGGTAATTTAGGTGCGGATGTATTTTCAATTAGCTCACCATCCGTCTATTCAAACTCAAATAATGTGTCTACTGCGGCATTAACCGCGACTGTATCGGATTATTCTTCGTTACAAGCAAGTGATTATAAAGTTGCATTTGATGGTACAAACTACAATGTAACTAGAATGTCAGATAACACGGTAAGTTCATTTACAGGTTCGAGTTTTACGCTTGATGGTATTGATTTTTCGTTGTCTGCCACGCCAACCGCTGGCGATTCATATTTAGTACAACCGACAGTTAGTGGGGCAACTAATTTAAGTGCCTTAATTTCTGATACCGCAAAAGTAGCCGCAGGCTTACCATTAACCGCAACTGCCGGTACTAGCAACACAGGAACATCTACTTTAACGCTTAATAGTATAGATAGCGCCACTTTGTCTGACTCGGCATTCCCTGCATATGGCAGTACGTCTGCGATGAGAACGTTCACTTATTCTGGTGGGGCGTTTACCTCTTCGGATTCTGGAGACACGATTACGTTGAGTGGGAATACTGTTTCAGTCGCGCTTAGTTCTGGTGGTACCATGTCTTTCACGCTATCTGGTACACCTAGTTCAGGGGATTCATTTACAGTTGGCCGCAATAATAGTGGTACAGCGGATAGTCGAAATGCTAATTTGTTAGGTAAATTAGCAACCGCAAAATTGACCAATAATGGTACGGCAACGATTTCGGAATCTTATGCCCAGTTAGTGAGTTCAGTGGGTACAAAAACGAGCCAGTTAGATACTGAGTACACTTCTCAAACTACATTGCTAGATAGTGTAACCACTGCGCAGCAGTCATTCTCTGGTGTTAACTTAGATGAAGAAGCTGCCAATTTAATTCAGTATCAACAAGCATACCAGGCGGCCGCACGTATTTTAACGACTGCTCAAAAAATGCTCGATGATATCTTTAGTTTAATGAGTTAATGAGGTGAAATATGAGACTCAGTAGCTTAACCATCAGATCCATGGCCCAAGCCGGGATGACTGAAAAAATGAACGAGCAGGTAAAAGCGCAATTACAGCTATCTACCGGTAAGCGTGTTGTTACCGCTTCTGATGACCCTGTCGCCGCTGCTCGTGCGTTAAATGTGATTAACTCGCAATCAAGAGTAGATCAATTTACAAAGAATGGCCAGACGGCTGCAGATACCATGTCGTTATTGGAGACACAGCTTACAAATGCTTCAGATATCTTAACAAACTTACAAGATATTGCGGTGCAAGCCGGTAACGGAACACTTTCAGATGCGAACAAGCAGCAATTGGCCGCGAGTGTGGAGTCTCAGTTTCGTGAATATTTGAGTTTGGCAAATACACAAGGTGCAGATGGTTTATATATGTTCTCTGGCTACCAAGGTGGTACACAGCCATTTACAGAGACTGCATCAACAGGTGCGATCGGCACAATTAGCTATAATGGTGACCAAGGTGTTCGTCAAATTCAATTAACTGAATCACGCTATATACAAACTAGTGAAGCCGGTGATTCTGTCTTTGGTGACTCGTTTGGTAGCATTAAACAGTTGTACGATGCATTGATGGCAGGTTCATCATCTTCTACCTATACCGCAGATGTGACTTCTGCCTTGGCTGGTATTAAATCTGCGCAACAGCAAATTGGGGTGAAGGTGAGTGCAGTTGGTACGCGCCAAAATGAAATTGATATGTCCACACAAGTGAATGAAGACCTATCTCTGCAGTATGAGACTGAAAGAAGCCACTTGATTGACGTCGATTATGCAGAATCGGTCACCAATTATATGCAAGCGCAGCAGTTGTTAGAAGTGACGCGTACAACGTACAAACAGACACAAGGTCTATCTTTGTTTGACTATTTGTCGTGATATGACTTTGATTTGATTCTTTTTTCTGCTAGAATCCCATTTTTTATAAACCTAACCTTTTGAATTGAGGTCGATGTTCTATGCCAAGCGTACGCGTTAAAGAGAATGAGCCGTTTGAAGTTGCCATGCGCCGTTTCAAGCGCACAGTAGAAAAAACAGGTCTATTGACCGAACTACGTGCTCGCGAGTTCTACGAAAAGCCTACTGCTGAACGCAAGCGCAAATTAGCTGCTGCAGTTAAGCGTCATTACAAACGCCTGCGTAGCCAAACTTTGCCACCAAAGATGTATTAATCAGATTTGATTCTTCATCTGTAGTAAATTTGAAAAGAGAGTTGTTGCAATGTCTTTAAAGCAGCAAATTCTCGATGACATCAAGGCAGCCATGCGTAGCAAAGAAATGCAACGCCTGGGTGCCTTGCGTCTTTTGTCATCCGAGATTAAACAAAAAGAAGTGGATCAGCGTATTGAGTTGGCTGACGCTGATATCATTGCCATTATTAGCAAAATGCTAAAACAACGCAAAGATAGTATTTCCCAGTTTGATGCGGCAGGCAGAACCGATCTTGCCGATGCAGAGCGTGCGGAAGTGGTGATCTTGCAAGCATATTTGCCTGCTTCACTATCTGAAGGAGAGATTCGTCAGGTGGTTGAAAAAGCAGTGGCTGAGTCAGGTTTGACTGGCCCGCAAGCGATGGGCAAAGTAATGCCTGTATTAAAAGCTGAATTGGCAGGTAAAGCAGACATGTCAGTGGTTTCTGCGATATTGAAAGAAGTCCTCGCAGGATAATACTGCTGATGGATGAAGCAATTAGCAATTGCCCGTTACGATTCTTCGCAACGGGCATTGTTGTTTGTGGTGCTATTTAATTTTAGGAGCCTTGGCGCGTGATTCCGCAAACCTTCATAGATGACTTGCTTGCAAGAGCGGATATCGTGCAGGTGGTGGAGCGTTTTGTTCCTTTAAAAAAAGCAGGTCAGAACTATTCCGCCTGCTGTCCATTCCATCAAGAAAAGTCACCTTCCTTTACCGTTAGTCCAACCAAACAGTTTTATCACTGCTTCGGATGTGGTGTGCATGGAAATGCCCTTGGATTTATCATGGAATACCAAGGGTTAGGTTTTATTGATGCCGTAAAAATGCTTGCCTCTGAGTACGGGATGGTGGTGCCAGAAGAGCGCTCGGAGCGTTTTGAGCAACAAAAAGCTGTCGTGTCTCCGTTATTGGATGTGATGAGTGTTGCAACTAATTTTTTCAAAAAATCCCTCAAACAATCGCCTGAAGCAATTGATTATCTTAAGAAGCGAGGGCTAACTGGTGAAATTGCTGCGCGCTTTGAATTAGGGTTTTCTCCAGAAGATTGGCAGGCATTGGCCACCGTCTTTCCTCAATATGAGACACAAGACGATTTGTTAAGCGCTGGCTTAGTCATTAAGAATGAGCAAGGTCGTCGTTACGATCGCTTTCGCCATCGCGTGATGTTTCCCATCCATAACCAAAAAGGCCAAATCATTGGCTTTGGTGGGAGGGTATTGGGTAAGGGGGAGCCTAAATATCTTAACTCACCAGAAACGCCTTTGTTTGAAAAAGGTAAGGAGTTGTACGGACTCTGGCAGGCACGACAAGCGATTAAAACCGCTGGAAAAGTGATGGTGGTCGAGGGGTATATGGATGTCGTGGCGCTATCCCAGTTTGGGGTGGATTATGCTGTGGCTACGTTAGGCACGGCAACAACCGGCGACCATATTCATAAGTTACTCCGCTATAGTGAACGCATTATTTTTTGTTTTGATGGTGATAATGCGGGGCGCAAAGCCGCCTGGAGAGCATTGGAAAATTTATTGCCATTACTAACCGATGCCATTACCACTGAATTCTTGTTTTTACCCGAAGGAGAGGACCCCGATACTTTTGTACGGCAAGTAGGAAAAGATGGTTTTGAAAAGCTACTTGCGGAACGTGTATTGCCATTGTCTCGATTCTTGATTCAAGAAATTGGAAGCAGAACCGAGTTGGCCAAAGGTCGAGCGGAGGATAAAGCAAAGTTTTGGCATGAAATAAAGCCCTTGTTAAATCAAATAGCCGCCCCCACATTAAGAAATGTAATGTGGACTGAAGCAAGAAACTTTGCCGGATTACTCAGGCCTAAACAGGAAAAATGGCAGCCAGGGAAAAAACGTTCTCCACCAGAAGTGAGGATGGCAAGTAAAGCGCCGGCTACATTAGAAGATAGGTTAATCGGTTTTTTGCTACAAAAACCGGCAATAGCAGAACGTAATCGCTCATTATTTGGGCAGTTGCATAAATCGCATATTGATGGAGCGGAATCCCAAGCGCTGCTTGAGTTTTTGCAATCATCACCTACATTAAAAGAAGTATCGACAGAAGTTATTTTGCAGCAGTTTCCTCAGTTTCATTCGCGTTGGCAAAAGTTGCTTACGGCAGAGTGGGTGGTGTCTCAAGATTTTGCTAGTGAGGAGGCTGAAAAAGAGTTTGCAGATATTTGTCAGCAAATCATTAAATCGGCGGAGTGGAAAAAGCAAGAGCAATTGCAAGATTACATTGAGCGCAAAGTTACCTCTTCTGGTTTGGCTAGTTTAACGCCAGAAGAAAAAGAAAAGTACCGAGAGCTAACGTTAATGCGGGCTAGACGGTAGGGTAGATTTTTTTCAGAAAAAACATTAAAATCAATGGTTTTTCGGGTGCTCAGTCCAACCCCATTTGGAATTAAAAGATAATGACCGAAGAAATTCGCAACGAAAAGCACGAAAACTCAAAACGGGATCATGAACAGTCGCGTCAGCGCTTGAAGACGTTGATCGTCCTTGGTAAGGAACGTGGGTATTTAACCTACGCAGAGATCAACGACCACTTGCCTGAAGACATGTTAGATGCTGAGCAGATCGAACAGATCATCAGCATGATCAACGACATGGGTATTCAGGTAATGGATGAAGCGCCGGATGCGGAAGACATCTTAATGTCTGATGCAGCGCCTCCTGTTGCTGATGATGATGTGGTTGAAGAGGCTGAGGCCGCTTTATCTTCTGTAGATTCAGAGTTTGGTAGAACAACAGACCCTGTACGTATGTACATGCGTGAAATGGGTACTGTAGAACTATTGACTCGTGAAGGCGAAATTGAAATCGCTAAACGAATCGAAGAAGGCCTAAAACATATGGTGCAGGCAATTTCTGCCAGCCCAAGTACCATTGCCGATATTCTTGGCATGATCGAACGCATTGAAAAAGATGAAATGCGTATCGATGAATTGATCGACGGTCTAGTTGATCCAAATGCTGAAGAAGTGACCGAAGAGCCAACCGACCTCAACATCGATGATGAGGAAGAAGCCGATGACTCTGATGAAGAAGAGGATGAAGACGGCGAGGGTGGTGGTACCCCTTCAGGTGTAGATCTAGAGCAATTGAAAGCGGATGCAATGGTTCACTTTACGGTAGTGCGTGAGCATTACGGTAAAATGTTAGCTGCATTAGAAGATAATGGCTTTGGCTCTCCTGATTTCTTGGCTGCACAGCAAGCAATTTCTGACGCGCTAACCATGATTCGCTTCTCGGCGAAACAGGTAGATGCTCTTTGTGACAGTCTTCGCCAGTTGGTAGAAGAAATTCGTGCACAAGAGCGCGAGATTCAAGATTTGGTTGTGCTAAAAGGTCAAATGCCTCGCCAACACTTCTTGAAAATCTTCCCTGGTAATGAAGATAATCCAAGCTGGGTTAACGAAGAAATCAATGCGGGTAAAGCATATAGCGACGTATTGTCTCGCTTTAAACATGCTATTTTTGAGCGCCAAGGTAAATTGGCTGAAATTCAAAAGCGTGTTCGCATCCCAATTAAAGATTTAAAAGAAATTAACCGTCAAATGTCGACAGGTGAGGCTCGTTCACGTCGTGCGAAGCGCGATATGATTGAGGCTAACTTGCGTCTAGTAATTTCTATTGCGAAGAAATACACCAACCGTGGTCTTCAGTTCTTGGATCTAATTCAAGAAGGTAACATTGGTCTAATGAAGGCAGTGGATAAATTTGAATACCGTCGTGGTTACAAATTCTCTACTTATGCCACATGGTGGATTCGTCAGGCAATTACTCGTTCTATTGCTGACCAAGCGCGTACCATTCGTATTCCGGTTCACATGATTGAAACAATCAACAAAATGAACCGAATTCAACGCCAAATTCTTCAAGAGACAGGTATTGAGTCTACTCCTGAAGAGTTGGCGGCACGCATGGAAATGCCAGAAGAGAAGATTCGTAAGATTCTTAAAATTTCCAAAGAGCCAATCTCTATGGAAACGCCGATCGGTGATGACGATGATTCTCATCTAGGTGACTTCATTGAAGATGCAGTAACTATTGCGCCTTCTGATGCGGCGGTATACGCAAGCTTGAAAGATGTCACTAAAGAAGTGCTAGATACCTTAACACCACGTGAAGCAAAAGTGCTACGTATGCGTTTTGGTATTGAAATGAATACGGATCACACACTTGAAGAAGTGGGTAAGCAGTTTGATGTGACTCGTGAACGTATTCGTCAGATTGAAGCGAAGGCCCTGCGTAAATTACGTCATCCGACTCGTTCAGAAAGACTGAGAAGTTTTCTGGACGGTGAAGAAAATCAAGGGTAAAATGCGCAACTTTCTTGCATTTGGCATGTGTCAGATGCAAGTGGGCCTCTAGCTCATGCTTGGTTAGAGCAGCGGACTCATAATCCGTTGGTGCCGGGTTCGACTCCCGGGGGGCCCACCAAGTTTCAAATAAAAAAACCAACCTTAAAGGTTGGTTTTTTTATTTGTCTAACGTAAATACAATCCCAATTAGCTTTAGGCTAAGTTTTTTAGCTTTTCAATTGCATCTTGAAAAAGTGTTTCTTCAAGTCCAAAAATTTTAAGCACGTTACCGCGATGTTCTTCTAGCAGATTAATCACATCTGATATAGATGAGCATGCTTCTAATTGTGTTTTTAGCGATAGCATTTTGGGCAAATCAAAAATGCCAGGTGTTTTACTGCCGCTTGCTAGAACAGACTCAATGATGCTGCGCACTTCATTCTTGTTCATTTACTTCTACTCCGTCATCATTTCATATGGTTATCTATCAATAGCATGATTAATTGATAAGTTGGTATTTTATTTACTACTTTTTGCCAAAATATAATGAATAGCTTGCTTGCATATACATCGATCAGAAATGGCTCGAATGCGTGTAGATGTATTTCTAGATTGTGCTAGGTTCAAAGTCGAACACCATGACATCTTTTAGAAATGGTTTAAGATATTCAACAAATGCTACATGCAATGGATGGCTTAAATAGGTATCGCGATCAGATGTCGAGCTAAAATAAATAATAAATGCATGTGTTAACCCCTTGTTTAATAACTCGGGACTATTGTTGATGCCATGAAAAAAATCTTGAATGAGGTTGGTTTTTTTTAGTGCGTAGAACTGTTCGACAATCGATTGGGTGTCTTCTTCAGATGCTGAATCGTTGAATGAAAAATAGACGTGATGATGAATTGGCATTTTTTAGACTCTTTTATGTGAAAAATACACTTCGTTGAATGATTTTTGAAAAAAACCACTTGCTATCCCATTCGTTACATCGTATAAATTGGGCTCGCAGTTGTGATCCAGCTGTTATAAAAATAATAAAGTTGTGATAAGTAAATAAAAAGTATTACTCGCCCACAGCAACAACATAAGCAGTTAAACCATTGCTTAGATTGATTGCAAATCCCTTGGTGCAAAGCACCTTTTTAAACGTGATGAACGATTGCCGTTAGAGCAACACATGCGTTTAAAACATCAAAACAATAATATTCCTGCCCAGAAAATACAATGAGTGCGCGCGCAAAAAATTTGCGAGCCAAAGCCTGACTGCGTCCAAGAAGATTCGCAGCAGATGACAGTTTTTTCTATCACGCATGCAGAGGGGAAATACATGCGAATTGGCATCATCAAGGAAGTTATGCCGCATGAAGCCCGTGTCGCCGCAACACCGGAAACGGTGAAGAAGTTTGTGGCTGCTGGGTTGTCGGTCGCGGTTGAAAAAGGGGCGGGCTTGCTCGCGGGTGTATTGGATGCAGATTATGAAGCCGCTGGTGCAAAACTAGTGGCGTCAGCGCAAGAGGCATTATCAGGTGCCGATATTGCGCTGAAAATCCGTGCTCCAATTGAGTCTGAAATTGGATTGTTTGCAAAAGGGACGCGTGTATTTGCTGCCGTCAATCCTCACAAAAACGAACTGCTGGGCGCTTATGCGGCGGCGGGGCTAGAAGTATTGGCCATGGAGCTGATGCCACGGATTACCCGTGCTCAAAGCATGGACATTTTATCTAGCCAGGCAAACATTGCCGGTTACCGTTCGGTGCTGCTGGCAACTCAGTTCTATCCACGTTTCTTCCCAATGCTGATGACTGCCGCCGGTACAGTGAAGGCTGCCCGCGTACTGATTTTGGGCGCTGGGGTGGCTGGCCTACAGGCGATTGCAACTGCAAAGCGTTTGGGTGCAGTGGTTGAGGCTTTTGATGTGCGTCGCGCTGCAAAAGAACAGGTGGAGTCGCTAGGTGCTAAGTTTGTGGAAGTACCTATTGAAGAGTCTGGCGATGCGGCAGGTGGCTATGCGCGTGAGATGTCTGATGAGTACAAGGCGAAGCAAGCTGAGCTTATCCATGAGCGCGCACGTCAAGCGGATATTGTGATTACAACTGCGTTAATTCCGGGACGTCCTGCGCCGATCTTGATTAAAGCGGCAACCGTTGCTGCAATGAAAGCCGGTTCGGTGGTGGTGGATTTGGCTGTAGAAAACGGTGGTAATACAGAAGGTGTGGTGCTAGACGAAGTGGTTACCACATCAAATGGGGTCATCTTGGTTGGCTTATCTAATTTGCCGGGAATGGTGGCAGCTGATGCTTCTGCATTATTTGCGAAGAACCTGCTGAACTTCATTTCTCCAATGTTGGATAAGGAAAAAGGGTTGGTATTAAACCCTGAAGATGAATTGGTAAAGGCAACGCTTGTGGTATCGAATGGCCAAGTGCTGTTCGGTAAATCTGCGTAAGTGCGTAGTTACTATTTCTTCTGACAACCTGAATTGTTATTTAAGGAATCAAGATGGATCCATTAATTGTTAATCTGACGGTATTCGTGCTTGCCGTCTTTGTTGGTTATCACGTGGTATGGAATGTGACACCTGCTTTGCATACGCCATTGATGGCGGTAACGAATGCGGTGTCTGGCATTATCGTGGTTGGCGCTTTGCTACAAGTTGTAGAGATCGATGGCCAACAAATTACGTTAACCAGCGTTTTAGGTGCATTAGCGGTATTACTGGCATCAATTAACATCTTTGGTGGCTTTATGGTCACTCAACGTATGCTAGAAATGTTCAAGAAAAAAGAGCGTAAGAAAGGAAATGCATAATGCAAAACCTATCTTCTCTCTTATATCTAGTCGCATCGGTACTCTTTATTCTGGCTCTGAAAGGCTTATCTAGCCCGACAAGCGCGCGTAAAGGCAATATGTACGGCATCATTGGCATGTTGATTGCCGTTGTTACTACTTTGCTACTAATGGATAAACCGGTATTTGCTTTAATGGCTGGCGCTGTGGTGGTTGGTGGTGCAATCGGCGGAACATTGGCGAAGCGTGTTCAGATGACACAAATGCCAGAGTTGGTTGCTGCGATGCACTCGCTAGTTGGTTTGGCAGCTGTGTTAATTGCTGTTGCGGCGATTTTTCACCACGGCCAAGAGCATACCGGTGCGCAGAAGATCGAACTCTTCATTGGTGCGTTTATTGGCGCGATTACCTTTACTGCGTCGGTGATTGCCTATGGCAAGTTATCTGGTCGTTTCGGTGCAAAACCAATTAACTTCTCTGGTCAGCATTTACTTAACCTGATCTTGGCAGTATCGATGGTTGGGTTTGGTTTTGCCTACTATGCAACCGATAGCCATGCAGCTTTCTTGATCATGTGTGCGATTGCCTTGGTTTTGGGGATGTTGCTGATTGTGCCAATTGGTGGTGCAGATATGCCTGTTGTGGTATCAATGCTAAATAGTTACTCAGGATGGGCGGCTGCCGGTATTGGTTTTACACTAAACAACAGCGTGCTGATCATTGCAGGTGCATGTGTGGGGGCATCAGGTGCGATTCTGTCTTACATCATGTGTAAGGCAATGAACCGCTCGATTATCTCGGTGCTATTGGGTGGCTTTGGCGCCGAAGTAGCGGCGGGCAGCGTATCGACTGGCCCGAAAAACTACAAATCTGGTAGCCCAGAAGATGCGCTATTCATGATGAAAAATGCCGATAGCGTGGTGATCGTGCCTGGTTATGGTTTGGCCGTTGCCCGTGCCCAGCATGCGTTGCAAGAGATGGCAGAGCTACTGCAAGAAGAGGGTGTGAATGTACGCTATGCGATTCACCCGGTGGCGGGTCGTATGCCTGGTCATATGAACGTCTTGCTAGCTGAAGCTGAAGTGCCTTACGAGCATGTATTGGAAATGGAAGAAATCAATAATGATTTCTCCTCTACCGATGTGGTGCTAGTGATTGGCGCGAACGATGTGGTCAACCCTGCCGCAAAAACCGATCCGGCCAGCCCGATTTATGGGATGCCGATTCTGGAAGCGCACAAGGCACGTACCATCTTGGTGGTAAAACGTTCGATGGCCGCAGGTTATGCAGGCCTAGATAATGATCTTTTCTACATGGACAAAACCATGATGGTATTTGGCGATGCGAAAAAGGTTGTTGAAGATATGGTGAAGTCTTTTCACTAAGTCTTGAGTAGATTGTTTCAGGGCAACCCCATTTGAAGTCATTCAAATGGGGTTTTCTTTTTTCATAAAAGATGATCTAAGCTGCAATCCCCCTCTATAGCCTACTTCTTCGTCATGATAAACTAAGGTTTTGGGTTAGTTGGGTCAGATAGATGGCAATTTTAGTCACGGGCGGTGCAGGGTTTATTGGCGGTAACTTTGTATTAGATTGGTTGGCAGGCGCTGATGAGCTAGTGATCAATCTAGATAAGCTTACCTATGCTGGTAATTTAGACACCCTGAAGTCACTAGAAGGCAATGCTTCTCATGTTTTTGTGAGAGGGGATATTGGTGATAAAACACTGGTTTCTGAACTGCTTAATCGCTTTCAACCGCGTGCGATCATTAATTTTGCTGCTGAATCGCATGTCGACCGTTCGATTCATGGACCTGCCGATTTTATTCAAACGAATATTGTCGGTACTTTCAATTTATTGGAGTGCGCGAGAGCTTATTGGAATGAATTAGGTGAAGCGCTTAAGGCAAATTTCCGATTCCTGCATGTTTCTACTGATGAAGTATATGGTTCATTGGCTTCTGATGCGCCTGCATTTACAGAAAACCACCCGTTCGAGCCAAACAGCCCGTATTCCGCCAGCAAAGCAGCGAGTGATCATCTAGTCAGGGCATGGTTTCACACCTATGGTTTCCCTGTGCTGACGACCAATTGTTCTAACAACTATGGCCCGTATCATTTCCCTGAAAAGCTAATTCCGCTAATGATCCTAAATGCCCTAGCCGGCAAAGATCTACCCGTTTATGGGGATGGGCAGCAGATTCGCGATTGGTTGTATGTAAAAGACCATTGCAGTGCGATTCGCGCTGTACTTGCCAACGGTAAATTGGGTGAGACCTACAATGTGGGTGGTTGGAATGAAAAAGCCAATTTGTCGGTGGTGCATACTATTTGTGATCTGCTGGATGAACTACAGCCCAAAGCAGTTGGCATGTCTTATCGTGAACAAATTCGATATGTAAAGGATCGCCCGGGCCACGATCGTCGTTATGCCATTGATGCACGTAAGTTGGAAAGCGAACTAGGCTGGCGTCCTGCTGAAACATTTGAATCTGGCATCCGTAAAACCGTGCAATGGTATTTAGATAATCAAGCATGGGTAAGCAATGTAGTGAGCGGCAATTACCAAACTTGGATTGAACAACAGTATGGCCACTAAACCCAAGTTATTGATCCTTGGCGCGAACGGACAGGTTGGTTTCGAGCTAAAACGTGCAATGGCTTTGCATGGTGTGGTGACTGTCGCTGATCGCGCACGCGCTGATTTTACCCAGCCAGATGCTCTTGCCAACTACGTGGTGTCTGTTTCTCCTGATGTCATCATCAATGCTGCCGCGTACACGGCGGTTGATAAAGCAGAGAGCGATGTTGAGACAGCGCACTTAGTCAATGCAAGTGCAGTGGGCAAATTAGCCGACGTCGCAAAACAGCTAGATGCTTTACTGATTCACTATTCAACAGATTACGTATTTGCAGGCACAGGCAATTTGCCCTATCAAGAGTCTGATCCGATTGCACCGGCGAATGTCTATGGACAAACGAAAGCCGAAGGGGAGGTTGCAATCAGACAGGCTGGTTGCAAACACCTGATCTTTCGCACTTCTTGGGTGTATGGCGTACACGGCGGCAATTTCCTAAAAACCATGTTACGGTTAGCCAAAGAGAGAGAAAGCTTAAGTGTGGTGGCAGATCAAATTGGCGCACCCACTTCTGCCGCCTTGATTGCGGATGTGACAGCCATGGTCGTGCATCAATACATGCAAGCAGACCCAACTAGCTTTTCGTATGGTATTTATCATCTAGTCCCTAGCGGGCAAACCAACTGGCATGCTTATGCTAAATTGGCGATTCAAACGGCGTTGCATGCTGGATGGCCGGTAAAGGTGGATCCAGACAACATTCAGCCGATCCCTACCTCTGCCTATCCTGTGCCAGCGAAACGCCCTGCCTGGTCGGTGATGTCCAATCAAAAACTAGCGCATACCTTTGGATTGACGCTGCCAGATTGGCAATCTCAAGTGACAGAAACAACGCGATTAATTGTGGAGTTAGCAAAATAACATGACAACTAGCCCAAAACGTAAAGGGATTATCCTTGCTGGTGGTAGCGGTACAAGACTATATCCTGCGACCACGTCTGTCAGTAAACAGCTCTTACCGATTTACGACAAGCCAATGATTTACTACCCGCTAACCACGTTGATGCTAGCCGGTATCCGCGAGATTCTGATCATTTCTACGCCACAAGATACTCCGCGCTTCCAGCAATTATTGGGAGACGGACATCAGTGGGGGATTGAGCTCAGTTATGCCGTACAACCTAGCCCGGACGGGCTCGCCCAAGCCTTTATCATTGGAAAAGCGTTTGTCGGGAGTGATCTATCTGCGTTGGTGCTGGGAGACAATATTTTCTATGGACATGATCTAACCATGCAATTAGAACGAGCGGCAGCGCAAACCGAAGGCGCCTCTGTTTTTGCCTATCATGTAACAGATCCTGAGCGTTATGGTGTGGTGGAGTTTGATGATCAATTCCGTGCGCTAAGCATTGAAGAAAAGCCACTGAAGCCAAAATCTAACTATGCCGTAACGGGATTGTATTTCTATGATCAGTCGGTATGCGATATTGCCGCCAACATCCAACCTTCTGCCCGTGGCGAATTAGAAATTACCGATGTAAATAAAGCCTATCTTGAGGCGGGCAAGCTAAACGTAGAAATCATGGGGCGCGGCTATGCTTGGTTAGATACCGGTACACACGAATCACTACTAGAGGCATCTAGCTTTATCGCCACCTTGCAGAAACGGCAAGGACTGATGGTTGCTTGTCCTGAAGAAGTCGCTTATCGCGCAGGCTGGGTAGATGGAGAACATATTTTGGCGTTGGCTAAACCATTGGCGAAGAATGCCTATGGACAATACTTGCTAAACCTCGTAAAAGACTAACCCTGAGTCAAGACAGGATCCGACATGCCTTACCAAGTAGTAAAAACGGCCATTCCAGAAGTGCTGATTTTAGAGCCAAAAGTATTCGGTGATGACCGAGGTTTCTTCTTTGAAAGCTTCAATCAAGCGCAATTTGAAGAAGCAACGGGTTTAAAACGAACTTTCGTACAAGATAATCACTCGCGCTCATCCAAAGGTGTGCTGCGCGGATTGCATTATCAATTGCCACCACATCCCCAAGGCAAGTTGGTGCGTGTCGTCGCTGGCGAAGTATTTGATGTGGCGGTGGATATTCGTCAAGACTCACCTACCTTTGGGAAATGGGTAGGCGTTATGCTGACCGGCCAAAACCATCGCCAACTATGGGTGCCTGAAGGATTTGCGCATGGGTTTGTCGTGCTATCTGACTCTGCAGACTTTTTATACAAAACGACTGACTACTACATGCCCGCGTTAGAGCGTTGCATTGCTTGGAACGATCCTGACATTGGGATTGACTGGCCGATAGAGGGGATGACCCCAGCGTTATCTGCGAAAGATCAGGTAGGGATGGCCTTAGTTGATGCGATGAGAGACATAGAAACAGTATTGAATACTGAACAAGGTAATGCTTGATAGTTTGTCTTGTTGTCACAGGTAGGGCGACATTGAATGAATACAACACGCAGGTTATTCAATGTCGCCGATCAATTAGAGTTGTTTAATCAGTCGTTGTAACTGCTCTAGAAAACGCGACCTAGCTTTTTCTGGCGTCCAAGGTTCCCAAGGCGTATCACCATAATGAGCAGCAAGAATATCTGCTTCTTTTGGATGGAGACGTATCTTTAGTGTTTGTCGAATTTCTTCCTTGCTCCAGCCAACCACATGTAAGGCTTCTGAGGCGGCGGCTACTCGATCTGCGCGTTTATGTTCCGCTTTATCTTCTACATTCCAGCTAGGTAATCCATAACGTAAAAATACCGCGTGTTCTAGCCTCGTGCTGAGTTTCTTAAAACCTTCCCCCATAAACGGCTTCAGCACCGAAATACAGTCAAAACCTAACAAACCTTCTTCTGCATCATGTAGTAGTTCGCGTAACTGCTGTAGGGGGGATAAGTTTCCCTTGTTCATTTCCTGACGAAGTAGCATCACCGCAATGGAATGTTGAGCAACGGATAAAGGTAGCGGCCATGCTGAATGCCCCCCCCAACGGTAGGTTCTTGCGAGGCCTAGTGCTAAATCCTCGTCTTCCCAATCAAAAGGGGTCGGGTTTAATAAGTCTAATCGTTTGCCTGATGGCATGCGCACCCATGCGCGTTGGCTAGTGTTACTCATAAAATACGAATTCAAATCAATTAAAACGGAGAAGGAGGGACCCATTTCCCTTGGTAATCTAGAGAAATACCATTGCTAATTAGCGGGAGCGATGCTTTGCCGGTTAGTTGGTAAGGTAAACCAATCGTTGGATTCTTTACCCATGTTCTAAAAGTAGGCACTAGCTTATATAGGTTAGTCGATAGTAATAGCGTTACTTTGCCTTCTCCCTTGGCTGGAAGATTGACTTGCTCTGTCGATGCACCAGAAATAACGCCTTGTTGGTTAATGCTCAAATCGATGGCCAGTTTTGTGATTGGAATCGTAAAACCATTTGGATTTTTTAGCGTCAGCGTAACGGCAAGTGTTTGGCTATTGGCGTCTAGTTGTTTTAACTCGATAGCGACCGAACTGATGGTTGGTTTTTCAATTTTATTTTTTAAACTAGCACAGCCCGCTAGAAAAACTGAAAAACAGAAAAGAAGAAAAGTTGTGAAGGATGAACGCATGCTAACACCGATGGCATACAAAAACATATTGTACGCCATCGGGAAATATCACACTACTAGACTGATGGCTAATCCCCACATTACTGTGCCGACAATCACATCTAAAATGCGCCATGCAATTGGTTTGGCAAAGAGTGGGGCTAATAATCTTGCGCCATAACCTAAAGAGATAAACCATAAGCAAGAAGCTGTCATTGAACCGAGTGCAAACCACCATTTTGCAATACCACCATGTTGTCCACCGATGGAGCCAAGTAAGACGACAGTGTCTAAATACACGTGTGGGTTTAGTAGCGTAATAGCTAGCACGGTGGCTAATGCCTCTTTAACGCCTATCGCTTTAATTGGGGCACTAGCATCTAACGAGTCATTTTTAAAAGCGGCTTTCCATGCGTTGAGCCCATACCAAAATAAAAAGAGCGCACCGCCATATTTAGCGAATTTCATTAAGATGGGGGTTTTTTCAATCAATGCGCCCATTCCTGCAACGCCTGCAGCTATTAATGCCATATCGCAAATAATGCAAACGAGGACGGTTAAGCTCACATGTTGTTTTTTTAGGGCTGTACGCAGAACATAAGCATTCTGACCGCCAATAGCCATGATTAAACCACCACCTAGCCCCATGCCTTGTAAATAAACGGGTAAAAACATAATGCACTCCTTGTTCGTTGAAGGCATTGTCAGTCATTGCATCTTTATTTGAAATAATATTTAATAAATCTACTGAATCATTAATTTTTCTTAATATTGGTGGCGGCATGGATGTTTTAGATTTCATCGACTTGAAACAAGCTGAAGCATTAATGGCGGTGGCAGAAACAGGAAGCTTCGAGCAAGCGGCGGCACAACTTTTTGTTACCCCATCCGCAATTTCTCAGCGAATTAAGCTAATGGAAACGCGATTAGGGAAGCCGCTTGTTGTGCGAACTAGGCCTATTCGGGTAACACCCCATGGGCAGCGGGTGTTGCAATATCTGCACCGAGCAAAGTTATTGGCAACCGAACTGGCGAATGACTTAGTTGGCGATCAAGAGGATATGCTGAGTGTGGCACTGGCGGTGAATGCCGACACGCTAAGTAGTTGGTTTTTGCCTGCCTTATCGGATTTTCTGATTAAGGAAAATATTCTGGTCGATTTGACTGTGGATGATCAGGATTACACTCATGAACTACTCAAAGCAGGGATGGCCATTGGCTGCGTGACGGCAGAAGTCGAGCCAATGAAAGGCTGTGTGGCGGTGCCATTAGGGAGTATGCGCTACCGAGCCGTTTGTTCGAAGGCATATCAGGCGAGATGGTTATCCGATGGCACTACTCGAGAATCTTTGCGTAAAGCGCCTGTACTTGTTTTTAATAATAAAGATCGCTTGCAGGCAGACTGGTTGATTACTCATTTTGGCTTAACAGAAGGTAGTTATCCCTGCCATTATTTGCCTGCATCAGAACCCTATCTTCAAGCGGTTTCACTTGGTTTGGGATGGGGAATGCTGCCTGAGGTGCAAATGGCACCTTGGTTAGACCGCGCAGAATTTTTTGAAATCTATCCCGATCATCCTGTAGATGTGTATCTGTATTGGCATCATTGGCAATTGCAAACCCCAAAAATGGAACGGCTATCAAAGCATATCGTAGAGATGGCGCGGCAATATCTCATTCAACCCTGATTAGGCGTAAAAAAATACCCCGCTCATGGCGGGGTTTCAGTCATCGCAGGCACCGGAGACGCCTGCGTGTCGGGTATGGGATTTATTCATTTTTTATCCCATTGGTAAGAGGGGACCAACCCGGGATGATGTTTGGTTTTCTCATTCATTGCTGCAACAATTAATGTACCAAGTGGGGGAGTCATCATCCCGGTGGCAATGAATGCTCAGACTTTATTTGCTGAATCGTGTAGGTAGCGAATCTGGCATTCATTTCTAAACTGTTCGTCTGTTATCGCTGTTGCTTTATATTTAGCAAATGCCGTGCCAGATGTTGTGTATTCTCAGAAGAAATCTAACTATCTAATAAAATCAATAAGATAGCGTTTTATTGCGGGTGAATTTTCTTTCTTGGATAATTTCATTGATTGGATTTTGTTTCAAATGAATGTTTCATTGTTTTATACTTTGAAACATGAAACAAGGTGGGAAATGAAATGCCTTCTAGAAAACCACGTATAGCAATCATTGCCTACAGGCGTTTAGCTGCCTTAGCTAGGTCTGTCCTATCAGATTATTCTGGTTATCTGGATGTTCAAGTGTTGGATATGCCTGCAGAGGCGGCATTTCATGAACTTTCTCTGCGATCATCAACCTCGTTGCCACCTGACGTATTAATTGCTGCCAGTGCTAACGCACGATGGCTAAAGGCGAATACCAATTATCCTGTTTCTATTATCAAAGTCACGGGGTTTGATCTACTGCTGGCCATACAGCAAGCGCAGCAATTGGCTCTTACCAATGGAGCAACGATCTTATTGCTAGCAAAACATGCACTAGTCAGCGTGTTTGAGTCATTTCGTGGTCTATTATCCATCCCTGTTGAAGTTGTTGAGTTTCAAGATAATGCAGAAGCATTATCGATTCTTGCTGACTACCGACAACGGCAAAAAAAATACGTCGTTGTCGGGTCTAGTATTGTTGCTGATTGGGCTGAGCAGCAGGGATTGCCTGCGGTAATCATCTATTCAATTGATGCGTTAAAACGTGCCATTGATGAGGGCATCGCCTTAGCAAAAGTAACGACAGACCAAGAGGAGAAGCGTGGGCAATTAAATCAAATTGTGAAAGGCTTATCAGAAGGTGTCATTGCAGTGGATGCCCATGAATGCATACAGACGATTAATGATGCGGCTGCCAATTTATTTAATAGCTCGTCTGATCGATTGTTTGGTAGGAAGCTGTCAGACGTTCAACCATTACTTTCGCTAGCCGAAGTATTGCAGAGTGGTGAGTCTCAGTTAGATTTAGTGGTCAGTGTGGGGCAAAGACGGCTAATTACCCATCGCACGCCGATGATCGAGCATGGGCAGCAAAGAGGGGCGCTACTCACCTTTCAAGAGGCCTCGCGTATCGAGCAGGCAGATCGGACATTGCGCCATCAGGTTAGTCGAAAACAGTTTTCGGCAAAGTATCAATTAGAAGATATTGTCGGTGGCTCCCCACAAATTCAACATTCAAAAGAATTGGCCACTTTATATGCGCCAAGTGATGCATCAGTACTTATCTTGGGTGAGTCGGGTACGGGTAAAGAGTTATTTGCTCAGGGGATTCATCTAAAATCACAAAGAAAATCTAGCCCCTTTGTTGCGGTGAATTGTGCGGCATTTCCTGAGACATTATTGGAGTCCGAATTATTTGGTTACGAAGAGGGCGCTTTTACTGGTAGTCGAAAGGGTGGCAAAGCCGGCTTAATAGAACTCGCTCATAAAGGAACGATTTTTCTCGATGAAATTGGTGATATGCCACTCGCGCTTCAGACTAGGTTGCTTCGTGTTTTACAAGAAAAAGAAGTGCTAAGGCTGGGGGCTAGCGAACCGATTTATGTCGATGTCAGGGTGATTGCCGCAACGCATGCCAATCTATTAGAAAAAGTAAAAGCACAAACTTTCAGGGCCGACTTATTCTATCGACTCAACATCCTATCACTTCATCTCTCACCACTTAGGATGCGGGCTGGGGATATTCGTCAATTGATCTCCCACTTTGTGGTTCAGTTTATGCGCCGATCTGCTGTTTATATTGATCCAAACGAGTTATCGAAAGTGTTTTGGAGCCTAGCCGAGCATTACCATTGGCCGGGAAATGTGCGTGAGCTTGAAAATTTAATCGAACGAACCGTGGTTTATGTCACAGCATTAGGAAAAATCGACTACGCAGCAATGGCAGACATTTTGCCAGAGTTGCGTATCGAGAAATCAACTATAACACCAGAAAAAGTAGATTCAACTACTAGCTTGGAAGATGCATTACAGCAAACAGGAGGCGACTTGCAGGCAACAGCCGCCCTCTTAGGTATTAGCCGAACCACGCTTTGGCGAAAGCTCAAATTACGGGATGTTGGGAGATAAAGGCACAATATGCAGCGTGTCTTTGCTGTCTACGTTTAATAAATGAAACTCTCTATCCGTTAAATGACTAGCCTCCGCTGTGGAGGAGGCTCTTTTCAGAATGCATCGAAAGTTTGGTAATTGTTGGTTGGCCACCAAGTAGCTAATATGTGGCAGCTCTGCCGTGTTTGTTTCTGCTTCAAGTATCGGCTTTGCTGTTTCATTCGTCGATTCTTTGATGATTCGCAAGTCATCTATGTATGCTTCGAGTGTGGCTCCCCCATCGAAAATGTCGATATATCCTTGGTACTGCAATCCTTCTGCTTCCAGCATTTTCCTTGCGGGTGCAGTGTTTTGATGTACTTTGCCGATGACGGCCTGAGCGTCTTCAGAAAGTAAACTCGTGTAGATCGGAAATTTCGGCATTAACTCTGCGATAAATTGTTTGTCCCCCACGCCTGATAGATAATCCGCTTTTGCGAACTCCATTGAAAAGAAATGTTTTCCAAGGCTTTCCCAAAAAGGAGATAGCCCATTTTCATCGGATACGCCCCGCATTTCTGCTACGACTTTCTGGCCAAACGCCTCACGAAACACGTTTATAAATAGCAACCGAGATTTCGAGAGTAACTGCCCATTCTGATTGCCTCTTGCTGCCGGCGCTAAAAATAAGGTACATAGTTCGCTATGCCCTGTATGGTCATTTGATAAAAATAAAGTAGGTACATGCTGTGCCACGCCCAAGCTTGCGGACATGTGGCTTACCGTGCCAACGCGATAGTTGTACCACGGTGTGGATAGCCCAAGTGCTACTTCAATCCCGCATACCCCAACCGGTTCGTCATTACTATCAGCTAAAACAAAAAGATAGCCTTGATCAGCTTGTTCTGCTGTTTGTCGAAAGGTCTGAATGCTCCGCTCAATCCGCGCTTTCAATTGCTCTCTATTGGGTTGCAGGGACGTTAAGCCCGTGCCTGCCTCATTCGCTAGCGCAATTAAGCCATCAAGATCTTTTATTGCTACAGGGCGAATTAACATATAATGTCCTCTTCAACTTGCTGGGTGCTAAGTGCTGATGAGTTTCGTTTAGGTAGGAAAATTTCTGCAATCATGCATCTAGCCCCGCCACCACCAAGAGTCTCAATAGTTTCTAAATTGGCGATCACTGGTTGGGCTTGTTTCTCAATTAATTTCTTTTGATGAGTGTTAAATGCGTGCCAAGCGCGTTCTGATAGCGCAAGAACTGGTTCGTGTGCTCGATTGTGCAACGCTAAAACATTGCCACAGAATTGCTGCATTTGCTCATACGTGATGTCGATGAGTACTCTATTTTCAGAGACTAAACGCTGTCGAATAAATGCTTGTTGATGTGGGTTTTTGATGGCCTCCATACAGACAACCGCAATCGTTTTGCCGACAGACATCATTACATTGGTGTGGTAGATGGCCTGATTATTTTTGTCTACCGCATCAAACCAATACGCTTTTGTGCCTAGCGTTTGGTTTAGACGTTCCATTACATGGGGATGTGATCGTAAGGATCTGCAAATGAAAGCCAAATCCTGTGCATGATCAAACACCATAACCCCAGTGCCTTCATGAAATTTTCCTTCTCGCTCAAATAGGCTTAAATCTACAACTTGTTCAATTTCAAAATGTCTTGCTAATCCTTCAATAATGTCCATGCGGCGTTCCAGTCGCCTATTACTCGCTGCCATCGGATATAAAACGACTGTTCCATCAGAATGGGTGGTGAACCAATTGTTAGGGAAGCATGCATCTGGTTTAACTGGGTGCGGAGTGTCATCCACAAGATGCACATGAATACCTGCATCAACTAACTTTGCTGCATATGCGTCGAATTCCTTCATCGCAGCGACTTCTGGCATGACATCCATCTGTGTTTTACGTTGAAATGCGTTACTCGAAGCGGTTTCAACATTGCAGGAGAAATTCGCAGGTCTAATCATGAGGATGTCAGAAGTGGTTTGCATATGCTCAATGCCAATTGCTGGTTTGAAAGCAATATTTTCTGATACCTAACAAATTGAAATGCGTGGTTTCGGATGGAAAGGACAGCGGGTTTATGCTGTTTTTAACGGATAAAGCAGCATGAATGGTGGAAAGATGGATGCAAACCAATTAGACCGAATTGACCATAAGATTTTAGAAGTCTTAGCCAAAGATGGACGGATTAGTTATCAAAAGCTAGCGGATCAAGTCTGTTTAACTGCTCGGCCATGCCAAGAACGGGTGAGGAAACTAGAAAAGCTTGGTGTGATTCAAGGGTATCAAGCCGTCATCGCTAAGCCAGATCGGGAAGATGGCTTAATTTTGCTACTGCAAGTAATCATGGATACCCAGCAAAACCGATCTTCATTTGCGGCATTCGAACAAAAACTAGCAAAACATCCTGCTGTCGTTAATGCGTGGTTGGTTGGTGGTGCGATTGATTATTTCATCAGGCTTCGCTGTAAAGACATGGAAGCCTATCAGACAATCTGTAACGAGTGGCTATCCGATCCGAAATTGGCGATTAGTCGCATTGTATGCGCACCAGAAATGCAAGTGATCAAATAGCCATCTAATAAACTAGGCTTTGCTAGTTATCTACGAGCGATTCTAATCGTACCAACAAATTGTTCTCCTTTTATCAGCATAGGAGAGTGCTCTTGGATATTGCCATTTTCAACACAAGCAAAGCTATCCCAATGATCTGGTCCAATATCCCCCATTGAACTGCCAAGTTGTTCACCAGGGTTCCACACGATGGCATTCTGAAAACCAAGTGAACTAATCTGAATACGCTGATTATTAGTGTTTAAAACACATTCACCTTTTACATCTTTGTAAACACGATCAACTTCGCCGCTAAAAGAAACATCGCCAATTTGCTTTTGGATAGAAGAATTGGTTTTATCAAAATACATCTTGCCATTTAAACCAGAGATACTTGTCTGGTTGATTGAAGTCACAGGAAAGTAACTGTGTAATGCAATGCCGTAACGTTCAGGAATTTCACCTGTATGGGTAAAACGCACTTGTAGCAAGATATCCTCACCAAGCGTCATCTCTAATTCCATATTGGATGCGTAGGGTGGGTATGCTGGGTTGGAGGCAAGAGTCCAGTTGATTTTGGCTTGATGTTCAAATACCTGAATTTGAGTGCACTGCCATTCACTGGTACGGGCGTAGCCATGTGCAGGATATTTTTCTTCGCCGTCATGTGCACCGAACCATGGCCAGCAAATCGGTATGCCGCCACGAATTGCTTTGCCTTTTGCAAACTTGGCGTTTGGAGATAGCCAAAGCAAGTCTGTTTGATCAGCTGGTATGTAACTGAGTAATTGCGCACCTTGGGTAGAAATAACGGCTTGTCCCCATGGGGCATTCATTGTTAACAGGGTTAATTCACCTTCATTCGTAATGGAAAAATAAGGTGAAGACTCAATTAAGGCTTGAAGGCTCATCGTTACGCCATTTCGATCAAAAGGTTTAATTGCAAAAAGTATGTAAAAAAGGCCTGTCAAGAGACAGGCCTTTTACGCATCACAACGCTAGATTAACCTAGTAGGTGAGCAACGCCTGCGCGCTCTTCTTCTAGTTCTGCTAGTGTATGGTTCATGCGGTCACGGCTGAAT
Organism: Leeia speluncae; assembly: GCF_020564625.1. Lineage (NCBI taxonomy): Bacteria > Pseudomonadati > Pseudomonadota > Betaproteobacteria > Neisseriales > Leeiaceae > Leeia > Leeia speluncae. The sequence continues at coordinate 28,138 of NZ_JAJBZT010000009.1, read as the reverse complement.
TCGTCGATTTCCAAGCCTTCAACGCGCTTGTATTCGCCGTTTTCACAAGTAACTGGAACACCGTAGATAACGCCTTCAGGGATGCCATAAGAGCCATCTGAAGGAATACCCATCGTAACCCATTTACCATTCGTGCCTAGTACCCAGTCACGGATGTGATCAATTGCTGCATTTGCTGCAGATGCAGCAGAAGACAAGCCACGTGCTTCGATGATCGCTGCGCCACGCTTACCAACGGTAGGTAAGAAGTTCGTGCGGTTCCACTCTTCATCATTGATCAAGGTTTTCAAGCTTTCGCCGCCAACGGTCGCAAAACGGTAGTCTGCGTACATGGTTGGGCTATGGTTACCCCAAACAACCATGTTTTCAATTTCTGCAACTGCTTTACCAGATTTTGCAGCCAATTGAGACAATGCGCGGTTGTGATCAAGACGCAACATTGCGGTGAAATTCTTAGCAGGAAGATCAGGTGCGCTCTTCATTGCAATATATGCATTGGTGTTTGCTGGGTTACCAACAACCAATACTTTAACGTCGCGGCTAGCAACGTCATTCAATGCTTTACCTTGAACGGTAAAGATCTTTGCATTTTCTTGTAGCAAGTCTTTACGTTCCATGCCTGGGCCACGTGGACGTGCGCCAACTAGCAAAGCAACGTCAGCATCTTTGAATGCTACGTTAGGATCATCAGTGCCTACCATGCCAGCTAGCAGAGGGAATGCGCAATCTTCAAGTTCCATCATCACGCCTTTAAGCGCTTGTTGAGCTTTCTCAACTGGAACTTCTAATAGCTGAAGAATAACTGGCTGATCTTTGCCTAGCATTTCACCGCTAGCAATACGGAACAACAAGCTATAACCGATTTGGCCGGCTGCGCCGGTCACTGCAACACGTACAGGTGCTTTCATGAGGATTCGTGCTCCAACGTTGTCTGCTAAGTAGTCTTACCCAATTTATAAAACTGAGCGAATACCCCGCAGGTGAGTCATAAGGATTGCCTAACATAAAATTGTTGCATAACAGCAACTTGGCAACACTTTGATTTTGCACGTTATATAGAAGGGGGCGTGCATTCTTAAACAACCGCATTAAGTCTAGCACGTTGACCCTATTTTGACGATACCCAAACAGGGGTAAATCATGTAAGATTTGCTTACTGTCTTATGTCTTATATAAGATAAGGGTAGACAGTTAAACTATAGGGTGATAAAAATGCAGCATCAAATAAAAGACGTGCAATTTTTGCCGCTGTATCAGCAAGTTAGATTTCAATTGCTGCAAAAAATTTCGGATTCTGTTTGGCTTGCTGGAGAAATGATTCCCTCGGAGTTTGCATTGGCAGACGAGTTTACGGTGAGTCAAGGAACGGTAAGAAAAGCATTAAATGTACTGGTGGCTGAAGGGTTGCTGGTAAGGAGGCAAGGTGTTGGGACGTTTGTTTCCGACTGGCCTGAAGAGTGGGGTGATGCAAGGTTGGTTTTTCATGGGGCAGAGTTTTCTAGCCTGAAAGATCGAATTGAACCAGAGTTACTTTCTTGTTCTAAAGGCATCGCAACGGATCGAGTCGCAGAAGGGCTCGGTATAAAACGTAACACTCCTGTGATAAATATTCGTCGAGCTTGGCGGCTATCTGGGCAGTTGGTTGCATTTGATGAAGTTACATTAGATGCATCACGGTTTGATCGAGTAGATGCAAGACTGATCAAACAACACGCCGGAAAGTTATATAAGCTTTACTTAGCAGAGTTTGGTGTAAGGGTTTCTGCAGCAACCGAGTGGTTCATGGCTGCAGGCAGTATAGAGGCGGATTGGGTTCGATTTACCGATAACGTCCCTGTGCTAAAAGTGGAGCGTTGTACAACAGAAATGAATGCTACGATTTTTGAGTGGCGTCGGATCTGGGTAGACTCAAGAAGGTGCATGTACCGCAGTGCTTAGCTTCAAAAGAGCAAAGAATTGTATGGACAGGCTGGTGCTGTTTACTAAAATTTGAGAAACATTTGTTTTACGTCGCTTCTTGGCAAGGAAATTTGTTAAAATCGACATGTTTCTCTATCGGGTGTGACATGGGGTTATCCCGATGGCGTTTCCGTGGTGCTAGCGGTTCCCCTAACTGACTAGTGTGGCGTTAACATCATTTGCGTATTGCTTAGGTGATACAAAAGTGTTGAGTTTAGGAAAACAAAACAATGCAAAAAGTGCGACCAAAGCACCTTGATATCGCGAAAATCAAGTTGCCATGGCCAGGAAAAGTTTCCATCCTGCATCGTATTAGCGGTGTTGGTCTCTTTCTAGGTCTTCCCTTCCTTATGTATCTGTTGCATCTCTCCCTGACCTCTGGTGCCGCTTTCGAAGCAGCTAAGTCATTTTTCTCAAATCCACTCGTGAAACTGGTTTCTCTAGGTTTTATCTGGGCATTTATGCATCACGCCTGTGCGGGTGTGCGTTTCTTATTGTTAGATATGCACATCGGTTTGAAAAAGCCAACGGCACAAGCAAGCGCTAAATTAGTAATGGTAATCAGCATTGCGCTGACCTTGGTGATTGGTGGGGTGGTGTTGCTATGAGCAAAAATAGAATTATTGCAGGCGCCCATTACGGCCTGCGCGACTGGATTATGCAACGTGTAACCGCAGTGGTAATGCTGGCTTACTTGGTTGCTTTTGTGGTTATTTTACTTTGTATTCCTCATGATCATGAAGGTTGGAGAAGTTTGTTTGCCAACCACGCAGTAAAAGTCTTTACCTTAATTACTTTTATTGCCTTGTTGTTACATGCATGGGTAGGTGTACGTGATCTTTGGATGGATTACATCAAGCCAGTTGGCCTAAGACTAGCACTGCATGTGCTAACTATTCTTTGGTTGTTGGCTTCCCTGATTTACTCAGTAAATATCATCTGGAGTGTATAAATGTCCCTACCTGTAAGAACATTTGATGCGGTGATTGTCGGTGCGGGTGGCGCAGGTATGCGTGCTGCTTTGCAGTTGGCAGAAGCGGGTCTTAAAGTTGCTGTTTTGTCTAAGGTGTTTCCAACACGTTCACATACAGTTGCTGCTCAAGGTGGTATTGGTGCCTCTTTGGGTAACATGGCAGAAGACAACTGGCACTATCATTTCTTTGATACCGTTAAGGGTTCTGATTGGCTTGGTGACCAAGATGCAATCGAATACTTGTGCCGTGAAGCACCAAAAGTAGTTTACGAACTAGAACATTTTGGTATGCCTTTTGACCGTAACGCAGACGGTACTATTTATCAGCGTCCATTTGGCGGTCACTCTTCTAACTACGGTGAAAAGCCAGTGCCTCGCGCCTGTGCTGCGGCTGACCGTACTGGTCACGCTCTATTGCATACGCTATACCAGCGCAATGTAAGAGCAAATACTCAGTTCTTCGTTGAGTGGATGGCACTAGACCTGATTCGTGATGAAGAAGGTGATGTGGTGGGTGTGACGGCGCTAGAAATGGAAACTGGCGACGTGATGATCTTGCACGCAAAAACCGTGATGTTTGCAACGGGTGGTGCTGGTCGTATTTTTGCTGCATCAACTAACGCCTTTATCAATACGGGTGACGGCCTAGGTATGGCTGCTCGCGCTGGTATTCCTCTAGAAGATATGGAATTCTGGCAGTTCCACCCAACAGGTGTTGCTGGTGCCGGCGTACTGATTACCGAAGGTGTGCGTGGCGAAGGTGGTATTCTTCGAAACGTAAACGGTGAGCGTTTCATGGAACGCTATGCGCCTACACTGAAAGATTTGGCTCCACGTGACTTCGTTTCACGCTCAATGGACCAAGAGATTAAAGAAGGTCGTGGTGTAAATGGCGATCACGTATTGCTAGATTTAACTCACCTAGACCCAGAAAAAATCATTAAAAAACTGCCGTCTATCCGTGAGATTGCACTGAAGTTTGCCAACGTGGATTGCTTGAAAGAGCCAATCCCTGTGGTGCCAACTATTCACTATCAAATGGGTGGTATTCCTACCAACATTCATGGCCAAGTTGTTGCGCCTAAGAATGGTAATCCAAATGAAGTGATCAACGGTTTGTATGCAGTTGGTGAGTGCTCTTGTGTATCTGTACACGGTGCAAACCGCTTGGGTACTAACTCATTACTAGATTTGGTCGTGTTTGGCCGTGCAGCGGGTAACCATGTTGTGGACTTCCACAAGAAGAACCCTGTGCTTAAACCATTGCCAAAAAATGCAGCTGACTTCACCTTGGCACGTTTGAATCGCCTAGAGTCTCGTACGTCTGGTGAGCAAACTCAAGATGTTGGTCTTTCTCTTCGTAAGACGATGCAGGCACATTGCGGTGTATTCCGTAATCAGAAACTGCTAGAAGAGGGCGTGACTAAAGTAATGGAAATCGCTGAGCGAGTGAACCACATTGCGATTAAAGACAAGAGCAAGGTGTTTAACACTGCTCGTGTAGAAGCGCTAGAAATGGAAAACCTGATCGAAGTTGCTAAAGCAACCATCGTTTCAGCTGAGGCTCGTAAAGAGAGTCGCGGTGCGCATGCTCGTGAAGACTTTGCAGATTCTGCAGCTCATCCAAACGGACGTAATGACGAAGAATGGATGAAGCATACTCTGTGGTATAGCGAAGGCAACCGCCTAGAGTACAAACCAGTGAACATGAAACCACTGACTGTTGACTCTATTCCACCAAAAACCCGTTCTTTCTAATCAAAGCAATTAGCTAGTTAGACTGAAAACAGGAAAAAAGGATACTCGAATGCGATTCCAAGTTTACCGCTACGATCCAGATAAAGATGATAAGCCGTACCTACAAGAGTACGACGTACAGTTAGAGCCAACCGACCGTATGTTGTTAGACGCGATTGTTCGTCTAAAACAACAAGATGATTCTATTGCTTTCCGCCGCTCATGCCGTGAAGGTGTTTGTGGTTCAGATGCAATGAACATTAACGGTAAAAACGGTTTGGCATGTATTACTAACTTGAAAGAAGTGCAAGAGCCAGTTGTTTTGCGTCCATTGCCAGGCTTGCCAGTGATTCGTGACCTGATTGTCGATATGACTCAGTTCTTCAAGCAGTATCACTCAATCAAGCCATACTTGGTAAATAACGACCCTGCGCCAGAAAAAGAGCGTCTTCAGTCTCCTGAAGATCGTGAACTGCTTGATGGTTTGTACGAATGTATCTTGTGTGCGTGCTGTTCTACCTCTTGCCCATCTTTCTGGTGGAACCCAGATAAGTTTGTGGGTCCAGCAGGTCTATTGGCTGCTTATCGCTTTATTGCTGATAGCCGTGACCAAGATACAAATGCGCGTCTAGATAACCTAGATGATCCATATCGTTTGTTCCGTTGCCATACCATCATGAACTGTATTGATGTATGTCCAAAAGAACTAAGCCCAACTTTTGCGATTGGTAAAATCAAAGAGTTGATGGTTAAACGAGCTGTTTAATTGGTAGGCGTCAACCTAAGCTAGTTAACCTACTAGCTTAGGTTTAGATGGAAAGTCGGGAAATGAGTGATTTTGACAAAATCAGATGGCGTTCTCGCAGAGGCTTGTTAGAGCTAGACATCATCCTAGAGCGTTTTTTGATTAGCGAGTGGAATGGGTTAACGAAAGAAGAACAAGATATCTACGTTGAAATTCTTGAGGAACTAGATAACGATCTTCTTGACTTAATCAATGAGCGCAAAGAAAACACGAATCCGCGCTGGGACTCAATGGTGGCTAAGCTAAGAGCAGCTTAAATAATAAATTACACAATAGAAGCGTATAACACCTTTAGTCAGATTTTACTGTTACAAATGGTCAGTCTGATCTAAAAAGAAATACGACTAAGATTTAGACATATAAATCGGAAAAACCCGCCCGTCATCAGTCCGAGCACTGATAAGCCAAATGGGCACTCAAGTGGAGCAGAGTATGGAAAAGGGTAAGGTTTCGTTAAATTACGGTGATAACCAGTCAATCGAGTTGCCAGTGCTTTCTGGCTCGCTGGGTCCTGATGTAATCGACATCCGCACACTCGGCAAGACCGGTATGTTCACTTATGATCCTGGCTTCTTGGCAACATCAAGCTGCGAATCAAAAATTACTTTTATCGATGGTGACCAAGGTCTGTTGTACTACCGTGGCTACCCAATCGAGCAGTTAGCAGAAAATAGCGATTATCTAGAAGTTTGTTATTTGCTATTGAATGGCGAATTGCCAACTGCAGAACAAAAAGCAGAATTTGACCATCTTGTGATGCGTCATAACATGCTTCATGATCAAATTTCATCATTCTTTAAAGGCTTCCGCCGCGATGCTCACCCAATGGCTGTCATGGTGGGTGTGGTTGGTGCGTTGTCTGCTTTCTACCACGATTCATTGGATATCAGCGATGCACGTCATCGCGAGATCTCTGCATTCCGCTTGATTGCGAAACTGCCTACAATTGCTGCTCAGGCTTATCGCTACAATAAAGGTTTGCCGTTCTCTTATCCAAAAGCTGGTTTGTCTTACTCTGAGAACTTCCTTCACATGATGTTCTCAACACCAGTTGCTGAATACAAAGTAAATCCAATTTTAGCTCGTGCACTTGATCGCATCTTCACCTTGCATGCAGATCACGAGCAAAATGCGTCAACTTCAACTGTTCGCTTGGCTGGTTCTTCTGGCGCTAACCCATTTGCATGTATTGCTGCTGGTATCGCATGTCTATGGGGCCCTGCGCACGGTGGTGCTAATGAAGCTGTTCTGAAAATGTTGAACGAAATCGGTGATGAATCTCGTATTCCTGAGTTCATTGCACGTGCTAAAGACAAGAACGATAGCTTCAAGCTAATGGGCTTTGGTCACCGTGTTTACAAAAACATGGATCCACGCGCGAAAATCATGCGTGAGACCTGCTACGAAGTATTGAACGAACTAGGTCTACACGACAGCAAACTATTCAAGCTAGCAATGAGCTTAGAAAAGATTGCGCTAGAAGACGAATACTTTGTATCTAAGAAATTGTACCCGAACGTAGACTTCTACTCAGGCATCGTACTTTCTGCCTTGGGTATTCCTGTTTCTATGTTCACCCCGATCTTTGCTCTGTCTCGTACAGTAGGCTGGATCTCTCACTGGGCAGAAATGATTTCTGATCCAGGTATGAAGATCGGTCGTCCACGTCAGTTGTACACTGGCGCAGAACGTCGCGACTACGTACCAATCGAGCAACGCTAATGGCACTAGGTCCGGTAGCAATACCGGACCGTGGGTTTGCCTATGGTGCTCATCCCTTTAACCTGACTCTCTAGTGATCAAAGACAATGTCAAACGAGATGCAACAACATTGGGGCAGTTCTTACCTGTTCGGTAGCAATGCACCGTTCATTGAAGAACTGTATGAACGCTATCTGGCAGACCCAGCCAGTGTAGATGAAGAATGGCGTAAATATTTCGACAATTGGCAACATCTAGGTAACGGCCGCGATGTAGCGCATGCGCCAGTCCAAGCTTCTTTTGTCGAGTTAACAAAGCGCCCACGTGGGGCAACTGTCGTTGCAGATGACTCACAAGCCGAAAAACAACTTCAAGTTTTGCGTTTGATTTCTGCGCACCGTATTTTAGGTACGCGTCATGCAAGACTAGATCCACTACAACGCTTTGATCAAGAAGCGCTGAAAGAGTTGGACTTAGAGCACCATGGCTTAAGCCTAGCTGATCTAAATACCACTTTCCAAGGTGGCTCTTTGATGGGCAATAGTGTCGCTAAGTTGTCTGACATTGTTGCTAAGCTAAAGCAAACCTATTGCGGTTCTATCGGTATTGAGTACATGCACATTACTGATAGCGAACGTAAAAAATGGGTTCAAAATTGGTTTGAGGATCGTGCGTCTACACCGGCATTCTCAACTGATAAGAAAAAACGAATTCTGAAGCAGATCACTGCCGCGGAAACGTTAGAAAAGTACTTACATACTAAATATGTCGGTCAAAAACGTTTCTCACTAGAAGGCGGTGAATCACTGATCGCATCTATTGATGAATTGATCCAAGGTGCTGGCGAACGTGGCGTTCACGAAATGGTGATCGGTATGGCTCACCGTGGTCGCCTAAACGTACTAGTTAACTCTTTGGGTAAGTCGCCAAAAGACTTGTTCTCTGAGTTTGAAGGTCGCCCAACAACAGACCTTCCTTCTGGTGACGTGAAATACCACATGGGTTTCTCTGCAGATATCCCCACACCGGGCGGTCCAATTCACTTATCGCTAGCATTTAACCCATCACACTTGGAAATTGTTAACCCAGTGGTGGTCGGTTCTGTACGCGCTCGTCAAGAACGACGTAAGGACCGTGATGGTTCTCAAGTACTAGCTATTTTGGTTCATGGTGACTCAGCTTTTATCGGTCTAGGCACGAACCAAGGTACTTTCAACCTATCCCAAACACGTGGTTATGGTACTGGCGGTACGGTTCATATCGTCGTCAATAACCAAGTTGGTTTTACGACCTCTGATACACGTGATACTCGCTCTACATTATTCTGTACCGATATCGCTAAGATGATCGAAGCACCGGTCTTCCACGTGAATGGTGATGATCCTGAAGCTGTCGTATTAGTGACGCAAGCTGCTTTAGACTACCGCGCAAAATTCGGCAAAGATGTTGTTATCGATATCGTATGCTTCCGTCGTCATGGTCACAATGAGTCAGATGATCCGTATCTAACTCAACCGATGATGTACAAAAAGATCTCTCAACATCCGGGTACACGCAAATTGTATCTAGATCGTCTAGAGACTGAAGGTGTGGTAGCGAGTGCAGAAGGCGATGCTTTGATTAAAGCTTATCGTGCAGCGCTAGATAAAGGTGAACATGTAGAGCAAACGTCTCTAACAGGACATCAGCGTCAATTCGCAATTGATTTTGCACCATACTTTGGTACGCATTGGGCTCATCCAATTAATACCTCTCTACCGGCGGCTGATCTGAAGCGTTTGGCTGAAAAGATCACAAAAGTACCTGAAGATTTTAAACTACACCGTACTGTAGATAAGCTGCTGAAAGATCGTATCAGCATGGTAAATGGTGACTTGCCAGTAGATTGGGGCATGTCTGAAACCTTAGCGTATGCGTCTTTATTAGAGTCAGGTTATCCAGTACGTATTTCAGGTGAAGATTCTGGCCGAGGCACGTTTAGTCACCGCCATGCAGTGGTTCATGATCAAAATCGTGAAAAGTGGGATGCGGGTGCTTATGTACCGCTTCGCAACTTGTCAGACACGCAAGCTAACTTCTTAGTGATTGACTCAATCCTTAACGAAGAAGCGGTTTTGGCTTTTGAATACGGATACGCAAGTTCTGCACCAGATTCTCTTGTTATCTGGGAAGCACAGTTTGGTGACTTTGCTAACGGCGCCCAAGTGGTAATTGACCAGTTTATTACTTCTGGCGAAACCAAATGGGGTCGTTTGTGTGGTCTGACAATGATCTTGCCACATGGCTATGATGGTCAAGGTCCAGAGCACTCATCTGCTCGCTTGGAACGTTACTTGCAATTATGTGCTGAACATAATGTACAAGTCATTATGCCGTCAGAAGCAAGCCAGATGTTCCATCTGTTGCGTCGTCAGATGATTCGTCCATATCGTAAGCCATTGATTATTCTGATGTCTAAGCGTCTATTGCGTTTCAAAGATGCAATGAGCCCGATCGAGCACTTCACAGATGGCGAATTCCGCACTGTGATCTCTGATCCAGTTGCTCTAGACAAGAAAAAGGTAAAACGCGTGGTTATATGTTCAGGTCAGGTTTATTACGACCTAGCAAATGGCCGTAAAGAGCGTGAGCTTGATGATGTGGCAATTGTGCGTGTTGAGCAACTTTATCCATTCCCAACAGAGACATTGCGTGCAGAACTAGCGCAATACTCTGCTGCGAAAGACATTGTCTGGGCACAAGAAGAGCCTCGCAACCAGGGCGCATGGCATCAGATTCGTCACCGTTTAGAAGCATGCATGAGTGCTAAGCAAACCTTAACTTACGCAGGACGCGATTCTTCCGCATCTCCAGCGGTAGGTTACATGAGCAAGCATACCGCTCAGCTTAAAGGGTTTGTTGAAGCAGCTTTGACAGGTAATAAATAAGCGTTGCTTACCATTTAAAGATAATTGGCAGCGGGGGTCTCCCCCGCCAAGAGTGAGAAGGATAAATCATGATCGTTGAAGTTAAAGTTCCAGTACTGCCAGAATCAGTATCAGAAGCAACGCTTTTGGCGTGGCATAAAAAAGAAGGTGATTTCGTTGAGCGTGACGAAAACCTAGTTGACGTTGAAACTGACAAAGTGGTTTTAGAGTTGCCAGCACCACAGGCTGGTAAGCTAATTAAAATCATCAAAGGTGATGCAGCTGTTTGTATTAGCCAAGAAATTATTGCTCAGATTGATACTGAAGCCGTTAAAGAAGCTGGCGCGCCAGCTTCTGCTGAAGCAGTTAAAGCGGCAGCAGCTGATGCTGGTGTACCTGCAAATGCGATTGGCTTTGGTACCGCAGTTGCTCCACGCGTAGATGCAGATGCTGCTGCAATGCCTTCTGCTAAAAAATTAGCTGCTGAAACTGGTGTTGATCTGAACGCGGTTGCTGGTTCAGGACGTGGTGGTCGCGTGTTGAAAGAAGACGTAGTTGCGGCAGCTTCTGCGCCAGCTGCAAAAGCGGCTCCAGCAGTGATTACTGATCTTGGTGCTCGCCCAGAGCAACGTGTACCAATGTCACGCCTTCGCCAACGTGTTGCTGAGCGCTTGGTTCAGTCTCAGTCTACTGCAGCGATCCTAACTACCTTCAATGAATTGAACATGAAGCCTGTGATGGATTTGCGTAACAAGTACAAGGACAAGTTCGAGAAAGAGCATGGCGTGAAGTTAGGTTTCATGTCTTTCTTCGTCAAAGCAGCTGTTCATGCATTGAAAAAATTCCCAATCGTGAATGCATCAGTGGATGGTAACGATATTGTTTACCATGGCTACTTCGATATTGGTGTGGCTGTTGGTAGCCCACGTGGCCTAGTTGTACCGGTTCTTCGTGACTGCGATCAAATGAGCCTTGCTGATATTGAAAAGAAAATTGCTGACTTCGGTAAGCGCGCACAAGACGGTAAGTTAGGTGTTGAAGAGCTAACTGGCGGTACATTCACCATTTCTAACGGGGGTACATTCGGTTCAATGATGTCTACCCCAATTATCAACCCACCTCAATCAGCAATTTTGGGTATGCACGCAACGAAAGAGCGTGCCGTGGTTGAAAATGGTGAAGTGGTTGTTCGCCCAATGATGTATCTAGCTATGTCTTACGATCACCGCATCATCGATGGTCGCGAAGCTGTACTAAGCTTAGTTGCAATGAAAGAAGTTCTAGAAGACCCAGCTCGCTTGTTGTTGGATCTGTAATTAGCATGACACAGCCCTCTTTTAAGAGGGCTGTCTGTTTAGGTTGATCACCTGATGTGAATTGCTAATTCATTCATCAAATGAAATTAGCAAAAAGCCAAAGCTCGTGAAAAGGAATACAAATGTCTAATTATGATGTGGTAGTGATTGGTGCCGGCCCAGGCGGGTACATCGCTGCTATTCGCGCTTCCCAGTTGGGTTTTAAGGTAGCGTGTATTGATGCATGGAAAAACAAAGAAGGTAAAGCAAGCCTAGGTGGTACTTGTCTAAACGTTGGATGTATCCCATCTAAAGCGTTGCTACAATCTTCTGAGAACTTTGCTCAGCTTCAGCATGACTTTGCTGATCACGGTATTACTGCGGAAGGTGTAAAACTAGACGTAGCAAAAATGCTATCTCGCAAAGACAAAATTGTAGATAAGTTAACTGGTGGTATCGGTTTCTTATTCAAAAAGAACAAAATTGATAGTCTGCATGGCGTAGGTCGTTTGGTAAAACGTGAGAACGATTTATGGCAAGTAGAAGTAAAAGATGGTGAAAAAGTTGATGTAGTCAGTGCTACTCGCGTAATCATTGCAACTGGTTCTAGTCCACGCCAAATCCCTGGTGCAGAAGTAGATAACGTTAATATTCTAGATAACGAAGGTGCGTTGAGCCTTGCTGCAGTGCCTGCAAAACTTGGCGTTATCGGCGCGGGTGTTATCGGACTAGAAATGGGTAGTGTTTGGAACCGTCTTGGCTCACAAGTAACGATTTTAGAAGCTGCTCCAGCATTCTTAGGTGCTGCAGATGAAGCGGTAGCTAAAGAAGCAACCAAACTATTCACCAAGCAAGGTCTATCCATTAATACTGGTGTAAAAATCAACAGTGTTAATAGCACAGAAACTGGTGTGACTGTCGCTTATGTTGATAGCAAAGGTAACGAAGTTACTGCTGCATTTGACAAGTTAATTGTTGCTGTTGGCCGTGTTCCAAACACAAATGGTCTAGGCGCAGAAGTTGTTGGCCTTCAACTTAATGATCGTGGACAAGTAGAAATCAATGATCATTGGGAAACCAATCTTCCAAATGTTTACGCAATTGGTGACGTTGTACGCGGCCCAATGTTAGCGCATAAAGCAATGGATGAAGGTGTTGCACTTGCTGAACAATTAGCAGGTCAGAAACCTCACCTAGACTTTAATACTATCCCTTGGGTTATCTATACAAACCCTGAAATTGCATGGGTTGGTAAAACAGAACAACAGCTTAAAGCAGATGGCGTTGAATACAAAGTTGGTAAATCTGTATTCGGTGCGAACGGTCGTGCATTAGGTTTAGGCATGGCTGATGGATTTGTTAAAGTGCTCGCTTGCGCTAAAACAGATCGCGTTTTAGGTGTGCATTTAATCGGTCCATTCGCATCTGAAATGATTGCAGAAGCAGTGATGGCGATGGAGTTCCGTGCGGCAAGTGAAGATATTGCACGCATCGTACATGCTCACCCATCTTTATCAGAAGTGTTCCACGAAGCCGCATTGTCGGTAGACAAGCGCGCATTGCACGCATGATCGTCACTGAGGTAATTGCATTGCAACTACCTCAGTGTTGATTCACTAACCCCTCGAGAAGAAGGAATCAGAATGAATTTGCACGAGTACCAAGCTAAGGAGCTGCTAGCTTCATACGGTTTGCCTGTTCAGCAGGGCGTGTTGGCGAATACGCCAGAAGAAGCTGCTGCTGCATTTGATAAATTAGGTGGTAAATTTGCTGTTATCAAAGCACAGGTTCATGCCGGTGGCCGTGGTAAAGCAGGTGGCGTTAAAGTAGTTAAGTCTCGCGAAGAAGCTGCAGAAGTAGCTAAAGGCTTGATCGGTAAAAATCTAGTAACTTACCAAACTGACGCAAACGGTCAGCCAGTTAACTCGGTATTAGTATGTGAAGACATGTACCCAGTACAACGTGAATTGTACCTAGGCGCAGTGGTTGATCGCTCTAGCCGCCGTGTGACTTTCATGGCATCAACTGAAGGTGGTGTTGAGATTGAAGAAGTTGCTCACAACACTCCTGAAAAAATTCTAAAAGTGACTGTTGATCCGCTAGTTGGCTTGTTGCCATTCCAAGCGCGTGACGTTGCTTTTGCTTTAGGCTTGTCTGGCGATCAAATCGGTCAATTCACCAAGTTGATGACTGGCGCTTACAAAGCATTCGTTGAAAACGATTTTGCACTGTTCGAAATCAACCCATTAGCCATTCGTGGCGATGGTTCATTGGCTTGCGTGGATGCTAAAGTTGGTATCGATAGCAACGCATTGTTCCGCTTGCCAAAACTAGCTGCAATTCGCGATAAGTCTCAAGAAAATGAGCGCGAATTGAAAGCCTCTGAGTTCGAATTAAACTATGTTGCACTAGAAGGTAACATCGGTTGTATGGTTAACGGTGCTGGTTTAGCGATGGCCACAATGGACATCATTAAACTGTACGGTGGCCAACCAGCTAACTTCTTGGATGTTGGCGGTGGCGCGACTAAAGAACGCGTAATCGAAGCATTCAAACTAATCTTGGCTGATCCATCAGTTCAAGGCGTATTGATTAACATCTTCGGTGGTATCGTACGTTGTGACATGATTGCAGAAGCAATTATTGCTGCTGTGAAAGAAGTGAATGTGACTGTTCCAGTTGTTGTTCGCTTGGAAGGTAACAATGCCGAATTAGGCGCAAAACTGCTTGATGAGTCTGGCTTGAAACTGACTTCTGCTCAAGGTTTGGCAGATGCAGCTCAGAAAGTCGTTGCAGCCGTTAAAGGCGCTTGATCAGCACAATTATCTGGAAAGGTTCTAATAAATGAGCGTACTCGTAAATAAAGACACCAAAGTGCTGGTGCAAGGTTTCACCGGTAAAAATGGTACATTCCACGCTGAACAAGCAATCAAGTGTGGCACCAAAGTGGTTGGTGGTGTAACGCCTGGTAAAGGTGGTTCTGAGCACCTAGGTCTTCCAGTGTTCAACACCATGAAAGATGCGGTTCGTGAGACTCAAGCAGATGCTTCTGTTATCTACGTTCCAGCTGCTTTTGCAAAAGACTCTATCATTGAAGCTGCAGATGCTGGCGTTAAGCTAATTGTATGTATTACTGAAGGCGTGCCAACGCTAGATATGCTACAAGTTAAGCGCTATGTTGAGGCTTCTGGCTCACGTCTAATTGGACCAAACTGCCCTGGTATTATCACTCCAGGCGAATGTAAGATTGGTATTATGCCTTGGCATATCCATAAGCCAGGTCGCATTGGTATTGTTTCTCGTTCTGGTACGCTAACATATGAAGCAGTTGCTCAAACAACTGCTGCTGGCCTAGGTCAGTCTACATGTATCGGTATCGGTGGCGATCCAATCCCTGGTACAAGCCATATTGATGCGCTTCAATTGTTCCAGGACGATCCTGATACAGACGCGATCATCATGATTGGTGAAATCGGTGGTTCTGCAGAAGAAGAAGCCGCAGAATATGCTAAAGCATACGTAACTAAACCAATCGTTGGTTACATTGCTGGTGTTACCGCTCCTAAAGGTAAGCGCATGGGCCACGCTGGTGCGATTATTTCCGGTGGTAAAGGCACTGCAGAAGAGAAGTTTGCTGCGTTCGAGAAAGCTGGTATTGCTTATACACGTAGCCCTGCAGAATTAGGCTCTACCATGGTAGAAGTACTAAAAGCAAAAGGTATGCTGTAATTAGTCAAAGCTAATTGCACAAACCAACAAAAAACCCCGCAATTGCGGGGTTTTTTGTTGGTCAAAGCACAGTAATTTATGCTTTTTTCGCGTAAGCGCTACACCAGCCTTTGGCAGCAACATTTTTGCCACCAAAGATCGGACAGGGTGCGCTAGCCGCGCCTGCTTTAGCGAATAGCTGGCATGTACCGCAGTTTTGGCCTGCCGCGTACTTAGGGAACTTCTTTTTATCTACTTTAGTTGCGTCAGCTTTGTAGCCTAGTGCCGTAGCTTGAGGATCTGCTTCTGTCAGATCTGCTGCGAATGCTACTTTACCTGCTGCAAGTGCTAAACCGGTTGCAGGCACAACTTTCAACATAAACGTTCTGCGATCCATAAAGTTCTCCATTTAATATAACAACGTTAAGACACGAGAAGAAAAAATACTTTCTCATATGTTAAACCTGTTATGGAAAATGGAGACTGATGCTAATCAAGCTTTTGTTAAAAGTTGTGATTTAGTGTATTGAGTCAATACAGCTTACTGATGAATATATTGCTCTAACTGGGCAATCACAAACTCTTGTTCAGCAATGACTGCTTTAACAAGGTCTGTAATAGATAGAACACCGATGACCGTATTATTTTCAACAACAGGTAAATGTCGAATGCGGTTTTTAGACATAAGTGCCATGCAGGTATGAATATCAGTCTTGGGTTGAACGACAATTAATCGGCTTGTCATTACATCGCTAACTAATGTGTCTGTTGAGTTTTTCCCTTTTAATATGATTTTCCGGGCGTAATCACGCTCAGAAAAAATACCAACTAGAGACTCTTCTTCCATTACAAGCACCGCACCAATATCTTTCTCTGCCATCAATTGCAAGACCGAATAAATACTGGCATGAGGAGGAACAGAATAAATGCCGGCTGGTTTACTATCTAAAATATGTTGCGCTAGCTTCATGTGTAGTACTCCCTTGCTTTGTGAGAGAAGAAACGTTCATGCAAATATCAATAGATAGTTGGGCGATGACTATCGACTGGCATTTGCCTCGACTAACAACTCCATAATATCGGTATCATCGCGTTTTAATGACCACTTTAATGCGGTCATTCCATTTTCATTCTGTATATCAGTATTTGCGTGTAGCGAAAGAAGCAGCTTAATAATCTCTATATGGCCTTCTCGTGCAGCCATAATCATTGGGGAGCTACCATCCGGTGCAACTGCATTAATATCAGCCCCAGCTTTAATTAATGCGTTTACAACCTCAAGATCACCACTACTTGCTGCATAATGTAATGCCGTCCAGCCGGACGTATTCACTTTTGCGCCATTACTTAACAGAGAGTTAACCATTTTTGCGGAGTGCCGGTAGCTCGCAAGCATCAATACAGACTCACCGAACAAATTCTTTAATTCTAGGTTGGGTTTATAACCCATTAACACATCAAATACTCTAGGTGAGTTATTAAAGGCCGCTAGCATGATGAGCGAGTTGCCTTTTTCATCAATTGTGTTTACGTCAAAGCCGCTGTCTAATAAGGTTTGAGCATCCCCTGCAAAGTCATTTTTTACAGCTTGCATCATGTCATCATAAGATTCCGCATTTGCTTGTATTAAGCAACTAGCAAAAATGAAGAGTACTGCAAGAATTTTATTAGGGAAGTAACGATTCATTTGAATAGCTTTGTTCATAGTTAATTTCATTTTAGTCTTTTTTTTTATCAATCTATTTAATATGATAAAAAAAAAGCTCTTGAGTTCTTCGCTCAAGAGCTTTTATTTGAAAAAGAAGCAGATTATTTTGCTTTTAAATTCACCTGAAATTCTTTATTTGTTTGAATTTCACCAGAAAGCTGCCATGTTTTTTTCGGATCGGTAATATCCATGTACCACTTGCCAACTTTTAAATCGATTGGGCTACTGACATAGCTCCCAGGCGCTCCCTCTGGATAGAGATTAAAGTGCTTATCTTGTTTTTGATCGACAGCGTGTTGGAAAAACAAAGCTAAATGATCATATACAGGTTCACCGGTAGTTTGCTTTAAAAAGACACGAATCTTTTTATCTTCCCCCATAACTAACTGCGCCGTAATCCCAAGTTTGCTTGCTGTCTCATCTTTGACAATCACTTCATTGATGGTGGTACCTTCTTTATAGTAATCATCGACGATTAAGCTATCTTTGGTCGTCACTGCGTAATAAATAGTTACAACACTGGCTGCAACGACCACAAGTGGCCCGGCTAATAAAAACCAAAGCCACTTATGTTTATACCAAGGCAAAACGGTATTACTAGTCTTCAATTTGTGTTCCATTTATCTAGCAATGAAAGTTGATTTTTCTACTCTTGAAAGGGTAGGCGTATCAACAGCTTCAATCTTAAAGTGAATATCATACGTGCCTGGTTTTGCCTTTTCAGGATCGGCAATGACACGGACAGGGAATTTTAACGTACTACCAGATGCCATTGCTACAGGCAGTTTGGTGTCACTTGCCAACTTGATTCCATCAATACCATCTACTGAGACATTATATTGATGATCTTTTTCATCTGTATTAATAATAATCAGACTATAAACATTTTCTAGTCCATCTGCTGTCTCACGTACTAATGTATTCCTATCTCGCAATACATCGGCTTTAAGAGGGTTTCTAACTGCTAAAGTTCCAATCATTGCAGCAACTAGCACAAAAAGAATCGCCGTATATAAAATGACTCTTGGGCGAATGATAATCTCAAGGATGCTCTTTTTCTCTGAGTACTTGTGTTCGAGTGCATTTTCAGTCGTGTAGCGAATTAACCCTTTAGGATAATTCATTTTCTCCATTACCTGATCACATGCATCAATACAGGCGGCACAGCCAATGCATTCATATTGAAGACCATTGCGGATATCAATACCAGTTGGACAGACTTGAACACAGATACCGCAATCAATACATGAGCCTAAGCCTAATTCTTTTGGATCGGCAGATTTTTTACGGCTACCTCTTGGGTCTCCACGTTCCGCATCATAACTGATGATTAATGTATCTCTATCAAACATCGCGCTTTGAAAGCGTGCATACGGACACATGTACTTACAAACTTGTTCACGTAAAAAGCCTGCATTACCGTAGGTCGCTAGACCATAAAAGAAAATCCAGAATGTTTCCCATGGGCCAAATGCAAAGGTTGTGCTTTCTTTAAATAAGGTTGCAATAGGGGTGAAATACGCGACGAAGGTAAAACCAGTCCATAAAGAAAACAATATCCATGCTGCATGCTTTCCTCCGCGTCGTAAGAGCTTGTTCGACGTCCAATTGCCATTGTCTAGTTTTTGTCTAGCTAGGTGTGAACCTTCTATTTTCTCTTCTATCCACATGAAGATTTCAGTGTAAACCGTTTGTGGACAGGCATAGCCACACCATAGACGACCTGCGATGGTTGTCCACCAAAATAAACCGAAGGCAGATACCATTAGTAAAAGTGCTAGATAGATTAGATCTTGCGGCCAAAGAATCAGGCCAAATAAAAAGAATTTTCTGGTGGTTAAATCAAATAAAACCGCTGGACGATCACCCCAAGTTAACCATGGAAGACCATAAAAAACAATTTGTGTTATCCACACTAATAACCATCTATAGGTTGCAAACATACCGCTGACAGAACGCACTTGAATTTTCTTGCGAACTTCGTATAGGTCATCGGACGCATCGGTGGTTGCAGTTTTGATGGGGATGTTTTTGAATGATTTACTCATGATGTATCGCCCAGAAAGTTAAGACATTAACAATATGGCTATTATATCTAACTATATAACCATATTGTTATTATCTTCTCAAAAGAAAAGGGGGTTTCCCCCCTTTCTTGATACTAGTCAAATTACTTAGATAGACCGTATACGTATGCTGCTAATAAGTGAACTTTTGCCGCGCCGAGCTCTTGACCTTTGGCTGGCATTACACCGTTGCGACCGTTGGTCACTGTTTCAACGACAGTAGATTGTGATCCACCATACAACCAAACGTCATCGCTTAGGTTCGGAGCTCCAAGAGCTTGGTTACCTTTTGCGTCTGCGCCGTGACAAGCTGCACAATTCTGCGCGTACACTTCTTTACCACGTGTAGCACGGTCTTGGTCAACTTTACCTGGCTGAGAAAGTGAACGAACGTAATTAGCTACGTCTTTTACTTTTTCTTCACCAAGGATTTTGCCCCACGCAGGCATGCGCGGTGCGTCAGACACAGGTTGTACGCCATCAGGACCAGCAGCAGGACGACCATGTAAAATAGTTGCCTCGATAGTCTCTGGTGCGCCGCCCCATAGCCAATCTTTATCACGTAAGTTCGGGAAGCCTTTTGCGCCACGTGCATCAGAACCGTGACACTGAGCACAGTAAGTTAGGAACAAACGCTCGCCCATTTTTTGTGCTTTAGGATCTTGAGCAACCACAGCAACTGGTTGTTTTAGATAACCATTAAAAATTGGACCATAAGTTTGTTCTGCAACTTGTTGCTCTTTATCCCACTGACCATGAGAAGACCAGCCAAATACGCCTTTATTGGTGCCTAAACCTGGGTAAAGAATTAGGTAAACAACACCAAAAGCTAAAGTGCCGTAGAACATCCATAACCACCAGCGTGGTAATGGGTTGTTGTACTCTTCTAAGTTGTCATCCCATACGTGACCCATGGTTTCAACTTTTTCACCAGCTTTTTTCTCAACCTTGTTCTGGCTAATTAAGAGCAATAGCAGACCAATCATCCCGCCAATTACGATAGCAGAAATGAAGATTGGCCAGAAACTGCTTAAAAATACTACATCAGTAGTTTCATTCATTTGATATCTCCTGATGGATTATGCAAATGACTGTCATCGTCAGCGAATGGGAGGTTTGCTGCTTCATCAAAACCTTTCTTGTTCTTTGGGAATACTGCCCAAGCAATTACCCCAAGAAAGACAATGAAACTAAGCACCGTAGTGATCACTCTCATCTGATTCATATCCATTTGCATATTCCTAATCAATTTCAGCGGTTGTTCTTAATTGCAGTACCTAGAACTTGCAGGTAGGCAATCAGAGCATCCATTTCCGTCTTACCAGCTGCATCTGCTTGAGATTTGCTGATCTGGTCTTCTGTATATGGAACGCCAAGCGCTTTCATTGCAGCCATTTTCTTAGGCAGGTCAGTTGTATCCAAAGCGGTACGACCTAGCCATGGGAATGCTGGCATATTAGATTCAGGTACAACATCACGCGGCTGATTCAAGTGCGCACGATGCCAGTCGTCAGAGTAACGACCGCCAACACGAGCAAGATCAGGACCTGTACGCTTAGAACCCCACTGGAATGGGTGATCCCAAACAGATTCGCCTGCTACAGAGTAGTGACCATAGCGTTCAGTTTCTGAACGGAATGGACGAATCATCTGTGAGTGACAGTTATAACAACCTTCGCGGATATAAATGTCACGGCCAGCTAACTGAAGTGCGGTATAAGGCTTTAGACCTTTAACTGGTTGCGTGGTGGCTTTTTGGAAGGCCTGAGGAAGAATTTCAACTAGACCAGCAAAGCTCACAACGATCACAGTCAAGATGATCATTAAGCCAATGTTTTTTTCAATTGTTTCGTGCTTGATAAACATGATGTATTCCTTCCCTATCAAGCGTGGTGAGACGCATTAGCTGCTGGAATGGTTGCATCAACCGCTTTACCTGCAGAAATGGTTTTGAATACGTTGTAAATCATCAAGAACATACCTGATAGATACAATGCACCACCTAATACACGCATGACGTAGTAAGGGTATTTTTGTTTTAGTGCTTCAACGAAGGTGTAAGTCAAAGTACCATCGCTGTTAAATGCACGCCACATTAGACCTTCCATCACACCGGCAATCCACATAGAAGCGATGTACAGAACGATACCAATCGTTGCAACCCAGAAGTGAGTTTCAACTAGTTTCTTCGAGTACATTTCATCACGGCCAAATAGGCGTGGGATCAAGTAGTAAATTGCACCGATAGTAATGAAACCAACCCAACCTAGCGCACCACTGTGAACGTGACCAACGGTCCATTCGGTGTAGTGAGATAGCGCGTTAACTGTTTTGATAGACATCATCGGGCCTTCGAAGGTAGACATACCGTAGAAAGACAGAGATACCACCAAGAACTTCAAGATTGGATCGTCACGTAGTTTGTGCCAAGCACCAGACAAGGTCATGATACCGTTGATCATACCGCCCCAGCTTGGTGCAAGTAGAATCAATGAGAACACCATACCTAAGCTCTGTGTCCAGTCAGGCAATGCGGTGTAATGCAAGTGGTGAGGACCTGCCCACATGTAAGTGAAGATCAGTGCCCAGAAGTGAACAACTGACAAACGGTAAGAGTAAACTGGGCGACCAGCTTGTTTAGGTACGAAGTAATACATGATACCTAAGAAGCCTGCAGTCAAGAAGAAACCAACCGCATTGTGACCATACCACCATTGAACCATGGCATCTTGTGCGCCAGAGTAGAATGAGTAAGATTTCCACATAGAGACAGGAAGTTCTGCACTGTTGACTAGATGTAGAAGCGCAACGGTCAGAATGAAACCGCCAAAGAACCAGTTAGCAACATAAATGTGCTTAACTTTACGTTTGATGATGGTACCAAAGAACACAATCGCGTATGAAACCCAAACGATAGTGATCAAGATATCAATTGGCCATTCCAATTCTGCATATTCTTTACCGGTGGTGAAGCCTAGCGGTAGTGTAATAGCAGCTAGAAGAATGACTAATTGCCAGCCCCAAAAGGTAAACGCAGCCAGTTTGTCGCAGAAAAGACGAACTTGACAGGTGCGCTGTACGCAATAGTAAGAGGTAGCAAAAAGACCGCAACCACCAAATGCAAAAATAACCGCGTTGGTGTGTAACGGACGTAGTCGGCCATATGTTAGCCATGGTAGACCTGGGTTAAGGTCCGGCCAGACAAGCATAGCGGCGACAATGACGCCGACCAGCATGCCCACGATGCCCCAAATAACGGTCATCACGGCGAACTGGCGGACCACTTTGTAGTTATAAGTGGCTTGCGCTTCCATAGTGTGGGTTCTCCCGTTTACAAAAACTTGTAGCTTAAGGACATTATCAATTCAGGATGTTCCTGATCCTTATTGGCTAACGCTGTGACTCCTGAGCCGATTGCTCAGACTTATCACTGTCGTCATCCATCATGATCTGGAAACCTGGCCCTTCAAGATCGTCAAACTGACCGCCCTTGATTGCCCACCAGAACAACATACTGATGAGCAATACAACAACAAGGCTGACAGGTATCAGTAAATAAATAATGTCCATCGTCAGAATGAATTTTTGGTGAGCTGCAGATTATACGCACGTTTGCAGCAGCTGCGGCAAAATGTAGCGCACCATGTAACAGCGACTGCGACAATTTAGCGCAGGTGAGAAGGGGGTATTTTGACCCATATCAATTCTTACAGTTGGCGAGATGCGACTTGCGCAAGACTTATTTGCTTATTTTCGCGCTAAACGTAAGGCATTCAATACGACGATCAACGAACTGCTGGCCATGCCAACGCCTGCAATTAACGGAGTTACGTAGCCGGTAATGGCCAAGGGGATTGCTATCAGGTTGTATCCCAGTCCCCAAACCAAGTTTTGTTGGATTATTTGCTTGGTTTTTTTTGCGGTTTTAATACCAGTAAGAATGGTTGATAGGTGGCTGTCAGCAAGAATCATATCGGCATGTTGTTGCGCAATATCCGCCCCAGATCCTATAGCAATGGATACTTGTGCTTTCGCTAAAACAGGCGCGTCATTTACGCCATCCCCAATCATGCAGACGGTTTTATTCTCTAATTGAAGTGATTCAATAAGTGTTAGCTTATCTTTTGGAGAGCAGTTTGCATGCCAATCATTGATCTCTAACGAAGTAGCAATGTTTTTAACATTTAGACTCTGATCACCACTTGCGATATGAATGCTAATATTTTCATCTTTTAATTGCTTAATTAACGTGTTGGCATCCGCTCTTAACTTGTCAGAAATATAAATCGCAGCAATGAGCTTATTGTTTTTGGCTAGATAGATTGGTGCATTAGTGTCTAGGCGGGTTTGCTCAGGAAGTGTTTGAATGAATGCCTGTACAAAACTTGGGTGGCCTAAGCGGTATGCTTGCCCATCAATATATCCCTCAATGCCTAATCCTTTGGAAATATGAAAGTCTAAAATAGGCAATAGCGTCGCAGACCTCACCTGTTCGAAAGTACAGATTGCCCTAGCAAGTGGGTGCTCGGATTGAGACTCTAAGGTGTGCAAAATTTGGTGAGTGAGATGTTGGTCATCAAAATAAATAATCTTTTCGATGGCCAGTTCACCAGTTGTAAGCGTCCCGGTTTTATCAAATACAATATCCGTAATATTTGCAAGTGTTGTTAATGCGTGACCTTTTGCAATGAGTAATTGCTTGCTAGCTAGTGCACCGGTGGCGGCTGTTAATGTGACGGGTACTGCTAAAGAAAGTGCGCAAGGGCAGGTAATGACAAGAACAGACACTGTAATCCAAAGTGCTTTGCTCGGGTCGTGCAAATACCAAAAATAAGCAGTTGCAGATGCCACGATTAAAATTGCAATGACAAACCAACTGGCGTACTTGTTGGCTACCTCTGCAATCAGAGGCTTACTGCTAACTGCATTGTCTAGTAAACGAACAATTGCAGAAAGCTTTGTGTCGTTCCCCACATGAGTTGTCTCAATCACGATGGGTTGTTCATGATTCATGCTGCCCGCAATGATTTCTTCTCCCAACGCTTTTGTAATTGGTCTACTTTCACCAGTGAGCATGGACTCGACTAACTTGCTCTGGCCATGTCGCAGGATTCCGTCAACTGGCACGGTTTCTCCTGTTTTTACTAATATAAAATCACCTGGCTTTATCCGTGAAACAGCTTCTTCTTGTGATTGATTGTCTTTAGGCCAATTTACTAGTTTGTGGGCAAAGGTAGGTATAAGCTTTGTTAAACGGTCAGTGTTCTCGCTTGCTTTTTGTCTTGCTGTGTATTCAAAAAAGCGACCGAGCAAAAGCAAAAAGACGAACATAGTGACTGAATCAAAATAGACTGGTCCATGTTTTACTGCTGTCGCCCAAACACTGGGAATAAATGCACCTAATATGCCGAGTGCGACAGGTGTGTCCATTCCCACAGTCTTTGCCCGCAGGTCTCTAGCAGCGCCCTTTAAAAAAGGAAGGGCAGAATAAGTAACGACTGGAACGGTAAGCACTAAGCTTGCCCATTTGAGAAGTAAATCTTGATCGAAAGGAAGGTCAATCGCAGTCGCAAAATATGCAGGCCATGCATACATCATCACTTGCATCATGCCAAAACCGGCTATGAATAAACGTTTTAGTGCATCTTTACGTTCTTTGTTCTGAATCGTTTGAAGTTTACTTGCATCAAATGGATAGGCCGCATAGCCAATATGGCGGATTGCTTCTAGGATGGCAGATAAACGAATTTTTGCCGGTTGCCAGCGAACGGTTGCTCTTGCATTGCTGTAGTTAATACTTACAAATGTGACACCATCAAGGCGTCTAATCGTTTGTTCGTTTAACCAGATGCAGGCAGCACAGGTAATCCCTTCTAAAATTAGGCTTGCTTCTTGTTCGTCTTTCACTTTTGTGACGAACGACGCTTGAATCTCTGCATCATCAAATAAGTTGAGCTGCTGCAGAATATCTTCAGGAATAGCGTCAATCTTTTTACCTTCCGATTGACGCTGTGTGTAGTACGCGCCTAGTCCTTGGTTGATGATTGCTTGAGCAACTGCTTGGCAGCCCACGCAGCAAGTTTGTTCTTTTTTGCCTTGAAAAGAGATTTCGAATGATGGCGTTTGATTCAAAGGCTCACCGCAGTGAAAGCATTTGCCATCACTGTTGGCTTTTATTGCTTGCATTAATTAATCCTGAAATCTCGAATGTATTGCATCTCTAAGGTCTTCGAACTCTGTTAGCTCTAAACCTAGGTGCTTTAGGATGGCCAGTCCTCTTTCCCCATCCCAGCCTGGGTCAGGTCTATGACTCAGCGTGGCCTCTATATGTTCCGCAAGCCTGCCAATGGCAACCATACAACTAGTTTGTGATGGTGCGATAGGGTTTTCTGTCACGAAAAAATCTTCTTCATGATGTTGTAAGATTGCTTCGCATATCTCATCGGGAAATAGCCATGCCCTAGCGACAAGGTAGCCAATAGTAGCATGATGGCACTGATGGAATTCTTCTTCAATTTTTAAAAATTGAGAATCAGATGCTTGGTGTGCCAGTTCGAGTGTTCTTCCATAACTAGGAAAGCGCATCAATAAAATAGGAATGCCACAATCTCTGAATAAGCCAAAGCAATACATGTCTTCAGCATTGCAGGCGCCTACGTGCTGTGAAACAAGTGCTGAGATCATTGCAACTCGATTCGACCACTCCCAGAAATGTTCTAAGGCAACCACAATGGATTGCGTTGCTTGGGATTGAGTTGATTGTCGGAGTATGAATGCTGTAGCAATTTGGCGAATATTTTTTTGTCCAAGTACGCTAATCGCATGGCTGATGTTGGTGACTTGACCACGACCTAAAAAAGCAGGGGAGTTGGCAGTCTTAATGACACATGCCGAAAGCCCAAGATCTTTGGCGATTAACTTAACAAAATCCTGATGATTTGCATCTTTGTTGATGGCAAGTTGATGTAACTCATTCAGCAGCTCTGGGCGTGGTGGGATAACGATGTTTTGAGACAGCCGGTTCACGTCATCTTTAGAGATTGATTGCATCTTTATATATCCTGCTTAGCTGCTTTTGTTAGCTGGCTGATTTTAAATGTGCGTAGAGTAAAGTTTTGTGCAACCTAGTTATAGGCGAAGAAACGATTTCAAAAAAGAATAATTTAGTTAGATAAGAATGGATTTGATAAATATTAAATTCTGGCAACTATTGGGAAGACAATCTTAAGGTTGTATACTAAGCAACAAATATACTTCAAGACTGATTTAACGGAAAAGGTTCGCGCATATGTACAAGTCAGAGTTCTCATCATTCATGGAATCATACTTGGAAAAAAATAAAGAAGTGGCTGATAGCCGTTTGGAAAATCGTGCGGTTTGGTGGGATAAGCCTGTTGATGCAGAGTTTGAAAAAAATGCAACGGCAGCTAAAGTAAAGCAAAATGGTTATTACTACCAAGGCTACTTCTACCGCTTACGGCCTAAAAAAGAAATCAAATTGTAATTCTGAGATGCTAGGTGAGTAAAAAATAAGAAGCAGAGGGTGGTGGTTGTAATGCATGCGATGCAGTCGAGTTTTGGTTGGTTGGATGGATTGGCGATAATTTGGTTCATATTGTTATGGGTCGGTTATAGCTGGTATACCGACAGGGGAGTAAGCGCTAAAACAGGATTGGTTGTAGCATCTCATCAGCATCGAGTCTTCTGGGCGAAATCTATTTTGTCACGCGGGCTACAGGTTGCTGATGCGGTTTTGGTTGGCAATTTGATGAGCAGCGTGTCCTTTTATGCTTCAACAACTATCTATGTCCTAGCTGGGTTGCTAGCTTTGATGGGGACAGTGGATAAAGTAATTTTATTCGCATCTAGCTTTTCCTATTACCAAGGCACTAGTAGAGAAGTATGGGAGTTCAAGCTATTACTCTTAGTGGTTGTCTTTGTGATTGCTTATTTTAAATTCACATGGTCTCTTCGCCAGTTTAACTTCCTTTCTATTTTGTTAGGTGCTGCACCAAGTACATCAGAAGACCATGCGGTATATGCGGACAGGTTGGCAAAACTAAACACCTATGCCGGAGATGAGTTCAATAGAGGTATCCGAGCTTATTATTTTGGGCTTGCAGCAATCGCATGGTTTATCCAGCCTTTGGCTTTTATCGTAGCCAGTACCTTAGTGGTAATAATCTTGTATCGAAGAGATTTTGCCTCTGAAGCATTAGATGCCATGCAATCTCATTAGTGATAATCCATGCTGCAAAGATTGGCATTTGAAACCTTGTGTGAAAGTTCTGCTGAAGAAAAAGTACGGCTGACATTTTCGTTGCAGGGTTACATAGAGCAATTACAAGCTGGTGAGCTTGAAGAGTTATTTCAATTAAGCCTAGAAGAAGAATGTCCTGGGCTTCCATCCTCCGTTATTCTTGTTTCTCCTGATCAAGTGCCTAGGCGTAGATTGGGTTCTCTTCATGGTTGTGCCGCAATGTTGCACGCGGTCGCTCATATAGAATTTAACGCAATCAACCTGGCGCTTGATGTTGTTTGTCGCTTTGCAGGCATGCCTAAAGCGTTTTATCTGGATTGGTGTCGTGTTGCTGTAGAAGAGGCTTATCACTTTTCTTTGGTTTCTGACCGCTTGGCAGAACTTGGCTTTAATTATGGTGATTTTCCTGCGCATCATGGATTGTGGGAAATGGCACTTAAAACAAAGTCAGACCCGTTAGCAAGAATGGCCATGGTTCCACGTTTGCTAGAAGCACGGGGTTTAGATGTGACGCCAGGTTTGCAGGCGCGGATGCTGGCCGCAGGAGAGAAAAAAGGCGCCGGCATACTGGATATTATATTCAGGGATGAGGTTGGCCATGTAAGGGTTGGTAACTATTGGTTTAGATGGTTGTGCAAAAGTAGAGGCCTTGATCCATTGGAGATCTTTAGAGTCTACCTTCCTTTGTATAGTGCGCCAAAGCATCGTGGCGAAATGAATTTAGAAGCTAGGCTGAGCGCGGGGTTTGATCAAGATGATATAAATGTCTTACTAGCGTATTCAAATGCCTGACCTAGTTATATGTATATATAACACACAAAAACAAAGCCCCTAGGTGTTCCTCGGGGCTTTGTTTTTGTGTGTTTAGCTTGGTTGAATGTTGATTGCTGGTATTTTGAGTCAGATTTTGTACTGTTTTCGATTTGTTTAGAGAGATTTTTAGGTATTAAAGGTTGGTTTTATTTCGCAGTGTCGAAGAAAGATAAGATCTGGTCTAAAAGTTTCAAAAAATATTTTTGC